>NZ_DAHVSH010000125.1:0-50739 GCF_027324685.1 Haloactinopolyspora sp. | reverse complement strand
CGTCGAGCGCTGGGACCCCGGACCGCCGGCCCGCGCGGTGCTACGCGCCGACGACGCGTTCCCGGGCGTTGCGCTGCGCCGCTGGCTGATCATGACCGCCGACTACCTGCTCGACGTCGTACGAGCACGATCGGGCTCCGGGGACGAGCGCACGGTCACCTTGGGGTTCCGGCCCGCTACCGGACTCGACGTCCGGGCCACGGGAACCGACTGGCGAACGCACTGGGCGCCGCGGCGCGGCGGCACCTCGTTGCACGCCATCCACACGGCGTCCGGTCCGGCTGGGTTGGCGGTGGTGCCCGCCCGCGGACCGTCGGACGATCCGGCCGCCGTCGTCGCGGCAGCCGATTGGACAGCCACCGCCACCGACGTCACGTTCGCCAGCGTCTATTGGCCCGGTGACGAGGGCCGGGTCGCGGCGCTGGAGGTGCTACCGGATGTGGTCCGCGTGCACCGAGCCGACGGCCAGATCGACGATCATCCCCGGGAGGACATGTGAGTATCGAACCGCTGCTGCTGGCCGGGCGCCTCGACCAACTTCGGCGGGAGGCCTCCGGGACACGCGCCCGGCAGTTCCGGCGCCTGCTGGACGAGTGCGAGCGCTACCGCGGCGAGGCTCTGCCGGCTGAACACCCGCGGGCGAGCATCACCTACTTCGGGCCGGCTGCGGCCAACCTCGCGCTGGCCTACCGCCTCACCGGCCAGCGGCATTATCTGGAGGAACTACGCCGCTGGCTGGCGCCGCCGGTGTCGTTCCCGCACTGGGGCAAGGCGCACATGCCCGACCACGATCTCGACGCCGGCTGGCTGTGCCACGGCCTGGCGCTGGCCTACGCGTGGGCCGGTTCGGACCTGCCCGAGGACGAGCGGACGGCGCTGTTCGACAAGCTCGTGCTCCAGGGCACGCGACTGTACGACTTCGCGGTCGAGTCCGAAGGCCAGTGGTGGTCGGCGTCGTACTGGCAGAACCACAACTGGATCTGCTACGCGGGCTTGGCCACGGTCGGCTATGTCCTGGCCGCCGAGCACGCGCCGGCGCAGGCCTGGACCGAGCGGGCCAAGCAGAACTTCGCCACGGTGCTGGACCTGTTGCCCGACGACGGCTCCAACTGCGAGGGCGTGGTCTATTGGCGATACGGCGTGCCGTGGATCGTCAGCTACCTCGACGTGCTGAAGGCCGCCGAAGGTAACGACTGGTTTCCGCGCAGTGCGTACCTGCGCGAGACGTTCTGGTATCGCCTCTACCAGGCGGCGCCGGACCTCGAGCGGATCGTCGACCACGGCGACTGCCACGACCGGCGCAGCGGCCACTCGGTCGCGCTGTACTACAAGCTCGCTGCGGAGTACCGGATCCCGCAGGCGCAGTGGCTGGCCGAGCGCGTGGCCGACCGGTTCTTCTGGCGAGAGGCGTACGAGAGCGGCGTCAAGCCGGGGGTCCGGCCGGAGGCCTACCAGGAACTGCTCTGGTACGACCCGACGGTTCCGGCGACCGGCCTGGACGCGCTGCCGCTGGGCCGGGTCTTCCCCGACCTGGGCCTGGTCACCGGCCGGACGTCCTGGGAGCCGGATGCGTGCCTGGTGTCGTTCAAGGCTGCACCCGGCGGCGGGCACAAGGCGTGGGAGACCTCGCACCGGCTGGCCGACGAGAAGGGGTGGTCGACGCTCAACGCTGGGCACCATCACCCGGACGCGGGCAGTTTCGTGCTCCTGGGGCACGGCTCGTATCTCGCGATCGACGAGGGCTACTCCAACCGCAAGCGCGCGGAGCACCACAACAGCGTGCTCGTCGACGGGCACGGCTTCGTCAACGAAGACCGTTACCACGTCTACAAGGACCTGCTGCGCGAGCACGTCGCCCGGATCCGGACCGCGACCGTCGGCGACGGCTGGGTGTACGCGGTCAGTGAGTCCGCGGCGATGTACGACTCAGACCTGCAGGTCCATCGCCTGGACCGGCATCTGGTCATGTCGCCGCGCGGCACGCTCGTCCTGATCGACGACCTGGCCGCCGGCGTGCCGCGGCGATGGACCTGGTTGCTGCAGACCGACAACCCCGCCGAGTCCACCGGGACCGGGCGATGGGAGGCCGCCGCCGGCTCGGGCCGGCTGCGGATCACCGCACTGGAACCGGCAGACCTCGATGCCGAGGTGGTCGCCACGCCCATCCATGCCAACCCGACGTCGAGCACGCCGAGCCTGGTCATCGAGAAGGTCCAGCACACGCTGCGGCGGCATTGCGGCCCGGTCGAGCAAGCTCGGTTCGTCACCGTGTGTGAGCCGTTGGCCTGGGACGACGTCGAGCCTTCGACGGTGGACGTGCGGTCAGAGGGTCGGTGCCTGGTCGTCGAGGTCGAGCGGGGCGGCGACGTGGAGACGGTGGCGATCGAGCTCGACGGCAAGGATCCCTCCGGTGCGCTCGGCGACGACGCCGACATCGCCGGTGAGGGGTTCGCGGCCCGCTCGGAGTCGCGGACGTGACGTCGATGGCGGGCGCGGACGGCGCGAGCCGGACCCGGTGGGAGCACCGGGTCCTCGCCGTGCTCGCCTATCCCGCCAACCTGGCGCTGGCCGGCGTGGCGGCATTCCTGCTGACGGTGCCGATCGTGACCTGGCTACCGGCCTGGGTGGCTGCCGGGCGGGCGCTGCATCGCTGGCTCACCGAGGGCGACGATCGCGTGTTCACCACGACTTTGCGTGAGTTCGCTGCGACGTGGCGCCGGACCGTGCCGGCCGGGCTGGTGGCGACGGTGGTCGCCGCCATGTTCGTCGTGAACCTGATCTTTCTCGGTAGTCGCGATACACCGGTGGCGTTCTTGCTGGCCATGGCGATGCTGCCGGTGGGGGTGGCGGGCCTCGTCGTGGCCGTGATGCTGCCGGTCGCCGCGGCGGGCCGACCCGAGGCGGCGATGCGGGAGTGGCTGACCGACGCGGTCACGCTGGCGGTGACCCGGCCCCTCGCCTCGGTCGTGCTGGTGGTGCTGGTGGTGGCGTTCGGGCTGACGTGTGTGCTGCTGCCGACGATCATTCCGTTCTTCGGGTTGTCGGTGCCGGTCTGGCTCGGCCTCGCGGCCGCCGGTGTCGGTCGCGGTCGCGAGGCCGGCTGAGCCAGGAGGTCACTCGTGCGTCACGGTGACGTCGTAGACCACCACTTCACCGAAGTTGCTCGAGTCGCACGGCTGCGAGTTGCCGCAGTTCGCTTGGGTGTACGCCCCGGCCTTGAAGTAGGCGCCGTCGAAGTCCTTCTCGATCGTGGTCTGGTACTCGCCGTTGTAGTACGCCCGGACCGCGCCGTCGCTCACCACGAACTTCGCCTCGAATCTGGTGCCGAGTTCGTACTCGTCGGTGATCAGGTGGTAGGTGCTGGTGTTGCCGTCGGTGACGTACAAGCTGGTGCCTTGCAGCCGGAACACGGTCACGTCGTCGTCGGAGTCGTGGATCTGGCCGGCCACCACGTGCGGCTTGTCGTTGGGCAGGTGCGTGATCGCCTGGTCGATGACCATCGTGTGTGTTCCCGAGGTGGACGACCAGCCCGCCAGCTCCGACCCGCCGTCGGTCATCTCGCGCAGCTCGGACCGGGAGTACGAAGAGTTGGGCGTGGTGACACCGTCGACCGAGTTGCGGAACCGCACACCGTCGCAGTCCGGCAGCGGCACGAACCACGGCTCGGCGGTGTAGCCGTCCAGCTCGGGTTGAGTGATCTCCAGCGGCTGTTGGCCGTCCTCGTCCGGATCGTCGACCGGGAGCGTGAGCTTCCAGTCCGTCAGGTCCAGGATGTCCGACGGGGCGTCGCAGGCCGGGTCACCGCCAGGCTCGCCTTCGGTGACGACGTCCGCGTCGTCGTCGATGCGGACCTGTTCGCCGGTGTTGCCGCGCACGATGTTGTCGTCGAGGACGATGCCGCTGCCGGCGTCGATCCGTACGCCGTTGGAGTTCGCCGCGACGACGTTGCCGTCGATGAGCACGTCGGTCGGGATACCGGCGCCGTGACCGTCGTCGCCGGGGTCGTCGGTCAGGCGGATACCCCAGAAGCCGTCGGCGCGGTTACCGGTGATCGTGTTGGCCCGCACCACGGTCCTCGGGGCATGGCGCACCTCGATGCCCACCCTGGCCGGCGATCGATGCCCGCGGACGACCACGTTGTTCTCGATCAACGTCTCCGGCGAGCCGATGTGGACCAGCACGCCCTCGCGGTTGCCCTGCAGCACGTTGCCGTGGATCCAGTTGCCCGGGCCGGAAGCGTCGTGCTGCGTCGCCGTCCCGCCGGTGTTGCCCAGGGCGATACCCGCCGCGCGGCTGCTGATGACCGTGTTTCCACGGACCTCGTTGAGGTATTCGTCCTCGCCGTGCAGATCGATCGCATCGAGCACGGTCCCGGTGATCCGGTTGCCCACGACGAGGTTGTTGTGGGTGTAGTACTGCAACAGGATCGCGTGGCGCAGGTACGGGCCCTCGAAGGTGTTGTCGCGCACGACGTTGTGCCGCGAGTCGTCCGGGTAGGCGTACCTGTCCTCCAGCGGCGTGCCCTGGATGGTCACGCCGTAACCGGCGCCACCGCCGCCGACGCTGGTGGCGTCGCGGAACGTGGAGCCGCGGACCTCGACGTCGCGGCTCTTCTCGATCCGTACGCCCATGCGTTGATAACGCTCGACGGTGACCGCGTCGATCACGACCCGCAGGCTCGGACGCACGCCGAGATTGGACACGAAGATGCCGTAGGCCGGACCGCCGCCCGCGTCCGCGCTGGGATCGTCGGAGAACTCGCCGTCGAACGTGGATGTGACGGTGAGATCGGCGACCACCACGTCGGTGATGCCCATCCCGCGCAGGACCTTCCCCGACGGCGTCTGCGGCGTGAGGGCCGAGCGCAGGATGGTCTCGTCGGCACCCGCGCCGCGCAGGTGGATGCCCGAGCGCAAGGCGATGTTGGTGGTGGGGTCGGCCGGGACGGTGGTGTCCAGGTCGTAGACGCCCGGTGGCAGGTACACCTCGTCACCTGGCTCGGCCGCGGCCACGGCCGCGCGGATGGCCGCGGCGTCGTCCCCGGTGCCATCGGCCGGGTCGGCACCATGGTCGAGCACGTTGACCGTCTGCCCGGTCGCCGGCGCCGGCGGGGTGAGTGCGTACGGCTCGCCGTCCGGCTCGACCAGCCCGGGTGTCGTCCATGGTTCGGCGTCGGGGTCGGGTTCGGGCAAGCTGGACGCCAATTCCTCGACGACGGCGCCGTCCGGATTCGGCGGGTAGACGCGTACGTCGTTGATGGAGTTCCAGCCGTTGCCGGAGCTGTTGCCGTGGCCGAGATAGCGCAGGTAGCGCGTCTGGAGGCCGGACTCCGGCGGCACCCCGAGCTCCACCGCCTCCAGGTCGACGGTCTCGCCGCCGCTGCTCGCCGCGGCGACCACGGTCGTCCAGGTCGCGCCGTCGTCGGAGACCTGGAGGTCGAACTGCGAGGTCCGGCGATCGCCCTGGTGCCAGGCCAGCCCGAGATAGCCCACCTGGCGGATTTCGCCCAGGTCCCACCGGATCCACTCCGGGCCCGCCGGATCTGTTGTCTGCGCGGACCAGCGGGTCGTGAGGTCGCCGTCGATCGTGCTCTCCGGCAGGTTGCCGTCGCTGCTCGACGCCGTCACCTCGACCACGGTGATGGCTTCGGGCGGTTCTGCGGCCGCCGCCGGTGCGGTGAAGGCCGCGGGGACGATGAGCGCTGCGAGGCCGGTCGCCAGGAGACGCACTCGGCGAGGTCGCCGTTCATGTTTGCGCATGGCGGTCATGTACATGAACAGTGCTGGATCCGCGGAATCTTGTCAATCCCTGCGAGGGAGGCTGAGCTGGTCGCGGGCGGTGCGCTCCGTCAGGCCCCAGGCGACAGCAACCGTTCGTTGGCCTGGCCGAGCGCGTCGATGATGCGCTGCTCGATCCGCGTGTCCAGGCGCAGAACCGGAGCCGACACGCTGACGGCGTCGACCGGTGGATGGCTCGTCCGCAGGCTCACCGCGAAGCAGCGGATGCCTTCGCTGCTCTCTTCTCGATCCACGGCGTAGCCGGCGGCACGGATGCGGTCGAGTTCGGCGAGCAGGCCGTCGCGACGGTCGATGGTGTTGGGTGTCAGCGTGGCCAGCTTGGCGGGCAGCAGGTCGGCCACCTCGGCGTCATCGCGAGCAGCAAGCAACGCCTTGCCGAGCGCGGTGGCGTGTGCGGGCAGCCGGCGCCCGATCGCCGAGTACAGCCGCAGCGGATGGCGCGACTCGCGCTTGGCCAGGTAGACGACGTCGGTGCCGTCCAGGCGACCCAGATGGGCGGTCTCGTCGACCTGGGAGTTCAGCCAGTCCAGCAGCGGTTGCGTCCGGGCGACGGCATCGTCGCGCTCCACGTACGACGCGCCGACCAGCAGCGAGCGCACCCCCAGCCCGAACAGCAGGCCCGACTCGTCGGTTTCGACCCAGCCCCGGCGCACCATCGTGCGCAGGATGCCGTGCAGACTGCTCTTGGGTATCGACAGTCGTCTGGCCAGGTCGCCAAGGCCGATCCGCTCCGGGGAGTCGGCCAGGACCTCGAGAATCTCGAGTGTCCGGTCGGCGGACTTGACCGGCTGGAACTGCACTTCTGCCACCGATCCATCGTACGGTGCAGCGTTCGTATAGGTGGAAGGCGTTCGGCCGGCGGTACGGCGCCGCGGTCCGCGGGGTCACGACGTGAGCCGGCCGGCAACCCACCTGGGCTGCCGGCCGGCTCGATGGTTGCGTTGATCAGCTCGTCAGTTTCCGGGCCTGCCGTCGCTGACGATGTTCACCCTGGCCGTGGCCGGATCGCCGACCTCGTAGCCGTCGCCGGGCTCGATGGTGATCTCGACGTACCGCTCCTTCGGGCTGGGCCCGCGCCGGTCGATCACGCCGACCACCTCGGTCGCCGTCGTCTCACCGGCGGCGAAGGTGACCTCGCCGTCGAGCGGTTCGTAGTCGCGACCGGGCCGGGTGTAACGGCCGTCGGTGACCGAGTACGACACCGTGACCTCACCGGCCGCAGCGTCGGCCGGCCGGGTGAAGGTGAACACGCCGTCGGTGCCCGGCTCCGCCGCGTCGGTGGTGCCCTCGACCGTCACCGCCGGCGTGACCGGCTCCTGCGCCTCCACCGTCACGTCGGCCGACGCGGTGACCGGCTGCGCGCCGGGGTTGTCGGTGACGTGCACGGCGGAGTTGGTGAGCACCTGCCCGTCGGCGACATCGGCGTCGACGGTGACGTCGTAGGTGATCTCCACCGGGTCGAGGCTGGGGCCGGCATACGTCGCGCAGACGACCGTGCCGTCGGAGATGACGCCGTCGGCGCTGCCGTTGTCGACCAGCGTGGTCGCGGAGGTCCCGTCGGAGTTCTCCGTCCCGATGGTCAACGGTCCGTCCAGCGGTCCGGTGACGTTGTCGTAGGCGAACACGATGTCGTTGCTGCCGGCCAGGACGAAGGCCTCGACGTCGTAGGTGCCCTGTTCGCCGTCCGGGTCGCTGGACAGGCGGACGTTGTCGTACTCCACGATCGCCAGGTCGCCGGCGGTGGCCAGCGAGACTCCGGTGTTCGTGGCGGCGTCGTAGGTGATGTTCATGTCCTGCCAGAGCATCGCGGCGACGTTGTTCGGCTTCGCGGGGTCCGGCAGCGACTGCGGCAGGCCCGGCTGGCCGCCGTAGTTCGCGGGGACGTCGTACATGAGGAAGCCGTCGTCGCTGAAGCCCAAGCCGTCGTACAGGTCACCGTAGAACCCGAACGCCGTGCCCGCGAACGCGGTGTAGGCCACGCCGTCACCGGTGACCCCCGGGTTGGCCGGGATGCCGAACTCTTCCAGGTTCGTGTACTCGGCGGTCCCGGTGAACGGGTTGACACAGGCGGAGTCGTCCGCGCTGGTCGTGATCTCGTAGTCGCCCTGGATGCCGACGGCTGTGGGCATCGTGCCCTCCCACTCGAGCACGCCGTCGGCGACCGTGGCCCCACCAGTGGCCGAACCCTCGACGTAGGTCATGCCGTCGGGGATCGTGTCGGTGATGGAGTACGACAGGTCGACCGGGGTGACGTTGGGCTGCACGGTGATCGTGTAGCTGACCGTGTCGCCCGGGCCGGCCGTGTCGACCGACGCGGTCTTGGTGACGTCGTCGGCATGGCGTTTCACCGTCACCGGCACGGTGCCGATGTCGCCCGGCGAGTCCGGGCTCGACCCCAGGGTGATCGCGCCGTACCACGTCTGGCCAGGCTCCAGGTCGGGCTCGTCGTAGTGAGCGCGGATGGTGAACGGTTCGCCTTCGGGCTGCTGCTGCGGGCCCTCGACACTGAGGTTTCCGGCGTCTCCGGCCACGACGGCGGTGCCGAGCGTGACCACGTCGGTGCCGCCCGGTTCGGAGGCCTCCCAGTTCTGCACCAGCACCCACCAGGTACCGGCTTCGGGATCGGTGACGTCACAGAACTCGTTCGAACCAGGGGTCGTGCTGGAGCAGACCACGGCTGCTGGGCTCGGTTCGGAGCCGGTGCCCACGAACAGGTCCATGTCGTTGGCCGTGGAGTCGGTGAGCGAGACCACCAACCGCGAGGCGTCCTCGGGCACCTCGATCACCGCGGTGTGGCTGCCGTTGCCGTCGAAGGGGTCGGAGTTCGTCGAGTCCTCGTCGATGGACAGCTCCTCTTCGGCCGCAGGCACCAGACCGGCGACCGACGTCGTCAGGTCGGTGATCTCGATGGCCTCCATCGGCACCGACTCCTGGGAGCCGGCATCGCGGCGGGTGTCGATGACGATGTTGCCGGGCAGGACGCCGGTGGAGGGCAGCACCGCGAGCGGCAAGTGCGCCTCCGGCGCCGTCGAACCATCCGGCGGCGTCAGCACGACGTTGCCGAACTGGTATGCCTCGGTGCTCGCGTCCGCGACGTCGGCGGTGATGGTCAGCTCGACGTCCTCGCCCTCGGCGATGGTGAACGTCGAGGGCTCCACCGAGACGGTGACGCCGTCGGTGAGGTTCTCAGCAGTCACCGTCCACGTGCCTTCCCCGGTCGACGTGCCGGTGACGGTACGGGTGAACGTGCAGGCCTGCAGGCACTGGCTGTTCGCCATGCTGGGGATGTTCAGCGCCTTGACGTCTCCGCCCTGGGCCGGGTCGGCCGCGATGTAGTCGGCGTAGGTCTCGTCCATGACCAGACCGGCCTGCGCAGCGACGTTCAGGTCGACCCGGCCGGAACCCATGTCGAACCAGTCCGCCGGGGTGCCGTCGTTGTCGGTGACGTCGGTG
This sequence comes from Haloactinopolyspora sp., assembly GCF_027324685.1. Taxonomy (NCBI): domain Bacteria; kingdom Bacillati; phylum Actinomycetota; class Actinomycetes; order Jiangellales; family Jiangellaceae; genus Haloactinopolyspora; species Haloactinopolyspora sp. The sequence continues at coordinate 41,488 of NZ_DAHVSH010000125.1, read as the reverse complement.
TGCGACGTCATCATCAGCGCGGACTGCGCCTCGGCCGGCGACCACGTGTCGCCGTGGATCGCCTTGATCAGGGCGAATGAGCCAGCGATGTGCGGGCTGGCCATCGACGTGCCGGAAATGAACTGCCAGACGGTCTCGTTGTCGGCGCCAGCGGCGGCGAGGATGTCCACACCCGGGGCGGTGATGCTGGGCGAGAGGACGTCGACGGCGCGGTTGGGGCCGCGGCTGGAGAAGGCGGCCATGATGTCGGCGACATCGTCGGAGATCACCTCGAGGCCGCCGGACAGGCTCGCCTGCTCGCCGGTGACCTCGGCCATCCACTCCTTCAGTGCGACGCCGTCGTCGTAGGTGATGTGCGCCGCGGGCAGCAAGTGTGCGTCGGCGTTGAGGGAGTCGCCGCTGGCCTGATCGTTCGCGAGGATCATGCCGGCCGCGCCGAGCGCCGCCACGACGCCGCCCTTCTCGACCCGGCCCGTCTCGCCGCGGTCACAGACCACGATCTGCCCGGTCAGGTCGAGGCCGGCCATCTCGTCGGCGATGCACAGCGGGCTGCCCAGATCGCCGGCGTAGACCAGCGGGTGGGTGCCGTCGGTGGGCGAGCTGAAACCGAGACCCTGGATCGCGGGCATCGTCTCGCCGCCATCGGCGCTGATGTCCTGGACCTCGGCCTGCCACTGCCGGTTGTGCTGCGAGGCGCCGACCGAGGTGATCCACGGAATGTCGGCGGGGGAGCCCACGGTGTGAGCGCCGGGGCCTTCGTTGCCGGCCGACGTGGCGACGTAGATGCCGGCGGCGCGGGCGTTGAGGAAGCCGATGGAGTCGACGTCCGCCCACGGCGCCGAGGCGGCGTCGCTGCCGATCGAGTAGTTGATGACGTCGACCTCGTCGGCGATCGCCTGGTCGATGGCGGCGGTGATCGCGGCCATCGAGCAGCCGGAGGTGGTGCACACGTCGTAGGCGATGATGTTCGCGTGCGGCGCGACACCCTTGATGTTGCGGGTGGCGCTGAACTCGTGGTCGGTGCCGGGCGCGCTGTAGGTGGTGGCGTCGACCTGGTTGCCCGCGCTGGTGCTCGCCGTGTGCGACCCGTGACCGTTGTCGTCGTACGGGCTGGTCGGCTCGCCGACGGTGAAGCCCCACGCGCCGATCAGCTTGTCGTTGCAGCCGAAGTCGGGCACGTAGATGTCGGTGTTGGCCGGATCGCAGACCCCGACGTAGTTACCGGAGCCCAGCGGGTTGGTGTGGTCGTAGCCGTCGCCGCCGTCGGCCTCGGGGACCGAGTCGGCGAAGGACGGGTTGGCCGGGTTGATGCCGCTGTCGAGGATGCCGACGACGACGCCTTCGCCCTTCGTGGCGCTCTGCTCGCCACCGGGTGTGCCCGAGCCGTCCCAGAGGGCGGGCGCGCCGATCCACTCCGGTCCGTGGTCGGTCTGGAGTTCGCGCTGCTCGTCGACCTGGACGGCGACGACGCCGGGTAGGTCGGCCACGGCGCGCGCTTCGTCGCGGGTCAGCGTCACCGCGATGCCGTTGATGGCGTTGGTGTAGGTGTGCACGACCTCGGGGGAGCGGCCGGTCTCGTCGCTGATCGCTGCGACCAGGTCGGCCTGGGCCGCTTCGAGGTGGTCGCGGTAGGTGCGCACGGCCGCGGTGTCGGCATCAAGACGATTGGTCCCGCGGGCCTCGGGCGAGGTGGCCGGGATGTCGTCGACGCCGCCCTCGTACGCCGGCACGGCCGGGTCGGCGAGCTGGACGATGTACAGCTCGGGTTCGTCGGCGGCGCTGCCGAGGGTCATGACCGGTGTCTTGTCGGCACCGTGGGAGGTGACGTCGGTGACTTCGACGGGGGTGTCCGGATTCGGCGGATCCGGGTCGGCTGGTGCGGCGCCGGCGCCTTGGATCAAGCCCAAGGTGAGCGCCGCCACGGCGGACAGGGTCAGGGTTCGACGCATGATCGTGGCTCCTTACTGGTCGACCCACAGGGTGTCGAGGGGTGTTCGACCTGGGGTCAGATCACCGGTGCCGGCAGGGTGCCGACATGACCGGCCGCGAGCGGCGTGGTTGCCGGATGCGGTGAGAAACACACCGGAGGGATCCGCCGGAGAATGCCCGTGACGACGCGGCATCGAGTGCAACACGGGCCTCCTTGGTACCAGGACCTGGCAGGTGAGCCCGCGCCTGCGCGGAGCCGCCCCCCGGGCTTTCCGGCGAAAGTAACGAAGCATGTCACCACTGTCAATGGTGACAGTAGGCTGATTTGTATGGACACCGCCGCGAATGTCGCCGGCCTGGTCGATCTCGGGCTGACCCGGTACGAGGCGCGCGCCTACCTGGCTCTCATCGGCCGCCAGGACGCCACGCCGGCCGAGATCGCGCGGAGCACGCCGATCCCGCGCCAGCGGGTCTACGACGTGCTGGCCTCACTGGCCGAGCGCGGTGTCGTCGTCCACGTGCCTGGTCAGACATTGCGTTACCGGGCCCAGCCGCCCGACCGGGTCGCCGAGCGGTTGATCGCCATCCGGCGCCGGGAGCTCGACCGCGTGGCCGACACCGCGACGGTGATCGCGGGCGAACTGCTCCCGCAGTACCGCAGCGGCCTCGCGCACGCCGAACACACCGACTACGTGGAGGTGCTGCGCGACGCCGAGCATGCCGTGCAACGCGTGGAACAGCTGTGGGCCGAGGCGCGCCGCGAGGTCGTCTCGCTGGTCCGCTCGCCGTACCTGGCGCTACCGGTGCCCGAGGAGGCCACCGTGCCCGAGGTCGTCGAGCGGGCGATCTACGAGCGCTCGATGCTCGACGACGAACGGACCTCGGAGCTGGTGCACACGTTCGCGGCGCTGGGTGAGCAGGTGCGGGTCGCGGAGAACCTGCCGTTGAAGCTCACCATCGTCGACGAGCGGTCGGTCGCGTTCAATCTGCCTCATGCCGCCGACGCCGACAGTTCGGCCACCACGCTGGTGGTGCACAATCAGGCGCTGGCGGCGACGTTGAAGGTCGCGTTCGAGGTGCTGTGGACACAGGCGACGCCGTTGGACGACGTCCGGTGAGCGGCGCGGCGACAGCGGCGAGGGCAGTTCACAAGCCGAGGCGCGGGGCCTCGATGGCCGGACAGGTGTCCATGACGACGTCGAGTCCGGCGGCTTTCGCGCGTTCGGCGGCGGCCTCGTCGATCACGCCGAGCTGCAGCCAGACGGCGCTGATACCCAGCCGCTCGCGCTGCGCGATGGCTTCGTCGACGACGTCGCCGACCCGGCTGCTGTTCACGAAGCAGTCGACCACGTCGACGGGCGCCGGAGCGTCGGCCAGGCTCCGGTAGCCCGTCGCACCCAGAGTGTCTTCGCCGCGCGGGTGGATGGGCACGATCTGCATCCCAAGCCGGTCGCGGATGAACTGCGCGACGCCGTGGGCGGTCCGAGCGGTATTGGCCGACAGGCCCACGATCGCCCAGGTGGCAGGCGTGGTGAGCAGGCGCCGGATCACCTCGGGATCGTTCACGTGCTTCCCGGGCACCGGCGGCATGGAGGGCGTGGACGTCATGAACCGCACTCTCGCACACTCGGTGATCAACAGCGATCGCTACTGCTCTGGCGACAGCAGCTCCCGGTCGGTCCCCGGACGGTACGACGCGAACCAGTCGCGCAGCAGCTCGACGCGTTCGCGGTTGGCCTCGTCACCGACGATGACCGGCTCCTCGTTGTAGGCCATGGTGTCCGAGCGGCGGCGCAGCTTGATGTAGAGCCCGGAAGCCTCGATGGCGTAGCGCTCCATGTCGTCCTGCAACGCTCCCACCACGGTGATGTTGTGGTCGGTGCCGATGCGTTCGAACAGCGCGACGGCCTCGCGGCGGTGCTGCTTGCCCAGGTTGCGCCCCAGCTCGTCGAGGATCAGCAGCATCGGCCGGTCGCTGCCGCGCGCCAATGCCGCAGCGCACACCAGCTTGACCGCTTTTTCGTCCATCTGCGCGGTGTTCGTCCGCAAGGTGTAGGACGACATCCGCTGGCCCTCGGCGCGGCGCCACTTGGGGCTGACCGTCCAGCGCCACGGCTTGTCCGGCTCCGACGGCGGTTCCGGTTCGGGGAAGTCCAGACCCGCGCCGTATCCGCCGTAGTCCTGGTCCAACCGGTCGAACTCGGCGGCGACCTTGGTGAGCATGGCTTTGATGCCGGCGGCGAGGGTGGAGCGGTGCGCCCGGGCGGTCTGCTCGGCCTCGGCCAGGCCGAGGCGCGCGGCGGCCAGGTCGTTGCTGCGGCGGGTGCGCTGCTCGGTGATCTGGCGGAGCTGATGGTGGTCGTGCTCGGCGGTGTCGTCGAGGTGTGAACGCAGCGCCCGTTGCAGCGGCTGCACGATACCGACCCGGGTGTCCAGGCTGGCATTGTGCCAGTTCTGGGTGACCAACAGCTCGCGCAGCTCAGCGGTCATCTCGTTGGCGGGGGTGCTCGGCGGGAAGCAGCGGATGGCCACCTCGTTCGTCAGGCTGCAGGCATGGTCGTTCCACTGCGCCAAGGTCCAGCCGGCCTGGTCGTCCAGCTCGGCCAGGTGGCGCTCAGCAGCCTCGGGGGAGTCGCCCCAGGCCTTCTCGCGGTCGAGCAGGTGCAACGCGTCGCGCGCCTCGGTGAGCCGGAACACCTCGGCCTCGCGTTCGGCGAGGGATTGCTCCAGCCGCTTGCGGGTGCCGCGGAAGCTCGCGATGCGCTCGTCGCGCGAATCTCGTACTCCGAGCTCACGCGCGTAGGCCTCCTCGGCTTCGGCCAGTTGTGGCGCCAGCGCGTCGCGGCGTTCCTGGCGTTCGTCGTTGGCCGCGCGCAACTCGGCGATCTCGTGCTGCACGGCTTCGGCGGCCGCTGCGGCTGCGGCCGCGCGGGTGCGTGCCTCGGCCGCGTCGAGCTTGGCGCGGGCTGCCTCGACGGCAGAGGCGGCCTCGGCGACGGCGTCGGCTGCGACGCGCAGCTCGTCCTCGGCCGTGGCCACTCGTGCCGCACGGCCGGTGAACGGCTCGGCGAAGCCGCCGACGACGATGACGCCGGCCTGGGTGTCGACGTCGGAGGCAGCACCGGCCCGCGCGGCGATCGCGTCGAGGAACCCCGAGACGTCGAACCGGCCGGACTCCGCGTCCGCGGCGTCGGCGATGACGAGCACCGACCCGGGGAGATCCGCCAACGCCGTGCGGGCACGGTCGACGTCGGCACGGGTCACGACGGTCGCGTCGCGGTACGGGATCAACCGCGGCTCCCACGTAACGCGTTCGGCTTCGTCGACCTGCACGACGTCCACCAACGCCGCAGCGGGGATCTGCGCGGCACGCAGCCGCTGCAGCTGGGCAGCAGCCACGTCGTCGCCGTCTGCTGCCGCCTCGGCCCGCCGACGAGCAGCGGCCTCTGCGGCCCGGGCCACACCGTGAGCGGCGATCGCCTGCTCCAGCGCCGTCCTGGCCGCGGCCTCCTCGGCCCGTGCGGTCTCCGCGTCGCGTCCGTCGGCGGACCTGGCCTGCTCGGTGAGTTCCCGGGCCCGGGCCACCAGCCGTTCGAGGTTCTGCGTGGTGGCCTGGTGACTCGCGTCGAGTTCGCGATCGCGGGCCAGTAGCTCCTGGCGCTGCTGGCGCGCCGCGTCGAAGCGGCGGATGGCGCCGTCGTCGTCGGTGAGGGTGGCGAGCTTGTCGTCGACGGCATTGATCTCCGCGCGCAACTCGGCGATGGACTCGTCGAGGGTGTTGAGTTGTGAGCGCAGGTGGCCGGCTTCCTCGATGCCGTCGAGCAGGTGCCGTGCGCACCGGGCTCGCCAGGCGTCGCGTGCGGCGTCGAGCAACTCGCGTGCCTTGACCCGCCGGGCGATGCCGGCCTCCACCACGGCCATCTCACGATCCCACTCCGCGAGGTCGCGCTCGGCATCGAGCACTGTCGTGCGGTGGGTGTGCTCGGCCGAGCGCAGCACCTGCTCATGGTCGAGCTCGCGGTCGAGACCGGTCAGCGTCGCGATCGCGTCGAAGATGCGGTGCGGAGCGAGATCGTTGAGCGGCTGCGCCAGCAGGTTGGCCGTCGGGCTGGAACGCACCGACGTCGACAGGAACGACACACAGCGCGCATGCCGGCCGAACAGCACTTTGGACAGCTGGTTGGCGTGGAAGTCGGTGCGACCGTTGCTGCGCGGCAGCGCTCGCCACAGCTCGTCGGCCCGCCCCGCACGTTCCTGCTCGGTCGAGCCGTACGGCAGGTGCAACCCGTCGTGCCAGCGCAGGTCGAGGTAGGGCGCCTTGCGATTGATGCGCAGCCACACGGTGACGCACTGACCGGCCACGTCGCTGGTACTCGCCGCGGCCGGCGGGGCGAACACGCCGATGACGTAGCCGCGGTCGACGTTGGACCACCGGCTCTCCTGCGCCGCCAGCTCCGCGGTGAACAGCAGTTCGGCCGCGCCGGCGGCACCGCTGGCCAGCTTCCACTGTTCATCGGCGTGCAGCAGACTCAGCGCCGCGATGAACGACGACTTGCCGGCGCCGTTGGAGTCCTTGGGGCCCTGACCGGCCACCGTCACCAGCCCCTGCGTGGTCAGCGGGACCGGGTGCGTGGACAGCCGGGAGATGTCGACGACCTGGATACCGACCAGGACGCGTTCGCCGACGACATCGAACGGCCCGTCCGTCGGTACGCCTGAAGAGCGGCGTGCTGTGCTCATTCGTCTCCGTCCATGTCCGGTGGTACCACCTGCCGGGCGCGGATCGCCGCGGCCAGTGGGCTCTCCGGGGCCGCGGCGAGGATCAGCTGGTGCTCCAACCGTTGCCGGGCCGCCGGGGTGAGCCGGTGCAACGCCGGTCCAGGCAGGTAGGCGGTGCCGATGTCGGCCTGGCGCCCGCGTGACGGTGCGGCCTGAACGAGTCCCGCGGCGCGCAACCGGCCCAGCGCGGGGCGGATCTCGCCGCGCGGCAACTGGGAGTACCTGATGAGCTCGTCGGCCGACGTGGGATGCCCGGAAGTCCAGGAGTCACCGCCGAGCAGGCCCTGACTGCGCGGGATCGCGACCGAATGGATCAGCACGAGGACGAGGACGGCGCGGTCGATGCCGGGCAAGGCGTTCCAGCCGTCGGCGGTCAAGCGGGCGGCGACGTCGTCGGTGTATCCGGACGTCCACTGCCCGCCAGCGACCGGCACCAGGGTGCGCCCGACCCGCCCGAGCAGCTGGCGCAGATGCCGGCGCAGGGTCGCATCGCGTAGGGCGGCCAGTTGCGCCTCAGGAACGGGGTCGCGGCTGTGCTCGACGGCGGCGAAGGCGGTGAGGACCTCGTCGCGGTGCCGCTCGCTGAGCTCGGCCAGCACGGGTTCGAACACCGGATGCCGCCCGTCGTCGATACTCGCCGTCATCGCGGCATCGACCGCCACAGCTCGCGCAGGCTGCTCAGCTCGGCTGCGTTCCACATCGCGACCCGCGGGCCGAGACGTACGACGCGCTGGTCCTCGTCGAAGATCAGCCAGCCGGACCCGGCCAGGCGACGCACGGCGCCGAGCAGGGCCGCATGCAGCGCCCGCTCGTCGCGGTTGTCGGTGATGGACCGAAACGCCGTCGCCACGTTGTCGAGCTGGGCTCCCACGCCCGGCCAGACCGGCCCGGACGGTTCGGTCCAGCAGCAGCGCAAGCAGGCCGCGAGCACCCGGGCGGTGTCGCCGCGCTGATCGACATGGGCGCCGGGAAGGCCCAGCTCGTCGAGGACGTCGGGCCTGGCACCGTCGGGCAGGTCGGGCACCAGCCACACCGCGCCCGCGTCGGGCTCCACCAGCCGGCGCACGCCGGCTGGGTAGGCGCTGTCCGGCGAGACCGGTCGGGGCCCGCCCGAGCGCAGCCTCGCCCACCACAGGGCGTCGTCGTCGCTCATCTATTTCTCGGCTTCCGCATCGGCGACGCGCACGAGCGAGCCGTGCGACGTCCAGGAGGGGCTGGCGGTGACGTCGATGCGCAGTCCGTCGCTCCAGACCAGCTCGTAGGGCAGGTCGGGGTGATGGTGCAGCGCGGTCAGGTCGGCCAGAACGCGGCGCGCGGCGGGCCAGTCGCCGGAGTCGTCGAGGACCTCGGTGACCGGCACCGACGTCGTGTCGCCCAAGAGGCGTTCGGCGAGGTCGCGTAGGTGGTCGGCGTCGTCGGCGGGGGCCACGGTGGTTTCCGGCGGCGGTGCGGCGCCGGCCTCGGGCCGCGGCGGGGGCTGGCGAGCACCACCGGTCTGGCGGCCGGATTCGACGGCTTCGGTGAGCTGATGTGGTGAGAACCACGGCGCCGGGGCGTCGAAGACGAACCCGTCGAGAACGCCGGCGAGAGTGTCGGCATCGGAGCCGCGGGCGAAGCTCACCCACGTCTCCACCGGCAGCAATCCGAGTGCGCGGGTGGTGCCCGCCTGCTCGATGAGTCGGCCGGCGGCGGTCTCCACGGCGTCGCCGTAGGCCGCCAGCGCCAGGCGCAACGTGGCACACTCACCGTGCAGTTGTGGCCAGCGCTCGATCACCACGGCGTGGACGTGCTCGGCTTGAGTGATCAGTGACTTGTTGCCCCACAGCAGTTGCGCGTGGTCGCCGAGGGTTTCGGCGGTGCTGCCGGCGGCCAGGATCGCCAGCTCGTTGCCCAGGTGCCGGAAGATGCGGCTCAGCCGGCTGACCGAGGTGCGCCCGACCTCGGCCGTGGCGTCGGGCTCCTGCACGTTGACGTGCTCGAGCGTGAGCAGCTGGTGCAGCTCGGCCTGCCCGCCCTGCTCGGCCATCCGGCGCAGGAACAGCAACATGACGTACGGCGCGAAGGCCGCGCGGTGGAAGCGCTCGTTGGGCCGATCGACGACCTTGCTGATGGCGCCGTACTCGCGCAGCACCTCGAACCGGCGGGTCACCAGTCTCGCGTCGAGCGGGCGGCACGCGGCCACGGCCTGGTCGAGCGTCAGGCCTTCACGGCCGGCGTCGGCAAACGCGTCCAGAATCGCTTCGTCGACGTCGAGCATGCCGGAATCGGCGATCATCGCGCCGGACTCGCGGGCCAGCACGGCGAAGACCTGGCGGTACAACCGGACCACGGCCGCGTCGCCGGCCAGTTGGTCTAGAGTCGGCTCGGTCCCCCCGGTCACCCGCACAGGATGCCATCACCGAGGGGCCCGGTGTCCAACCGGGCCGTGACCCGTCGAGTCGGCGCCAACTACGATGTCGGCAATCTTGAGAACGGACCTGCGACGTGCGGGCCATAGTGAGGTGACATGTCGCGACAACCCGGCACGCCCAGCCTGCTGCGCGTCATGAACGACCGCAGCGCCCTCGAGCTGCTGTTGCGTGAAGGGCCGTTGACCAGGGTCGAGCTGGGCAAGCGCACCGGGCTTTCCAAGGTGACCGCCTCGCAGTTGCTGGCCCGCCTACAGGAGCGCGAGCTCGTGGAGGCGGTGGGCACCCGCTCGACCGGACGCGGGCCCAGCGCGGAGCTGTATGCGCTGCGTCCGGGGTGCTCGTACGCCGTCGGTGTCCAGATGAACCCCGACGGGGTGCGCGCCGCGGTCGCCGATGTCACCGGCGCTGTGGCAGGACAGGTCCAGCGCAGCGCCGAGGGCGCCGGTGACCCGAGGCAGCTCATCCACGACACGACCGTCGCCGTCGCCGCCGAGGCGGGGGTTGCGGTGCAGGACGTCGACGCGGTCGTGATCGGTATGCCGGGCGTGGTCGATCCGGCCACCGGTGACATCGAGCTCTCGTTCGACCTGCCCGGGTGGCAGCGCGGCTTGCGCGCTCTCCTGGCAGCGGATCTGGGGTGTGACGTCACGTTCGACAACGACGTCAACCTGGCTGCGATCGCCGAGCGCGCCGAAGGCGCGGCGCGGAACGTGGACGACATGGTGTTGCTGTGGGTCGGGCGCGGTGTGGGCCTGGCCGTGGTGCTCAGCGGGCACCTGCACCGAGGGGCGACCGGCGCGGCGGGTGAGATCGGCTACCTGCCGATGCCCGGTGCGCCATCGCCGGCTGACGTCGAACGTCCTGCTCGCGGTGCCCTGCAGAGCCTGGTGGGAGCCGCGGCCGTGGTCGAACTGGCAGCCGAGCACGGCATCGTGGCCGCCGACGCAGCGGCAGCGATCAAGGACGCATCGGTCGGCGCCGCCGCGGGCACGCAGTTCCTCGACGAGTTGGCCGAGCGGCTCGCGCTGGGTGTGGCGTCGGTGTGTGCGGTGGTCGATCCAGCGCTGGTGGTGCTGGCCGGGGAGGTCGGGTCGGCCGGCGGCGAGCGGCTGGCCGCGATGGTCGCAGACGCGGTGCGGCGTATCGCCCCGGTTCATCCGCAGGTCGTGCCCACCGCCGTCGACGAGGCGCCGGTGCTGCGTGGCGCAGTGTTGCGGGCGGTCGAGCACGCCCGCGACGACCTGTTCGCCGCCACCTGACCCCCGGCTTCCAAATGATCATGTTCACTTGGTAATTCCCTGCCCCACCACCCATACACGCCTCGTGGTGCAGCACAACGCCTGGTGGTGCGCAGCTCGACAGCGGCGTCCGTCTCCGCGCAGAGCCGCCCAACGCCGCCTGAACATACTGGCAACAAACTTTACGGTAGGGTGCGATGCGCCGTCAGAACAGCACCTGCGACCCCGAAACCGGCGCGCACGCCGTCGGCGAACACTCTGGAGGTACTCGTGAACCGAGCGACGTGCTCACCACCTGGCAGCCGCAGTCGCGCCGCGTGCGCCGCCATCGCGGGACGGCTGACATGACGCCGTCGCGTCGCGGGTCCGCGCAGCTGCGGAGCCTGGCCCTGGGCACCCTCTTCCCTGGTTTCGAGGGGCGGTCGGAGCCGCCGGCCTGGCTACGGCGCATGGCCGCCGAAGGTCTCGGCGGTGTCGTGCTGTTCGGGCGCAACATCGATCCCGAGCACGGTGACGCCGGTGTGGCGCGCCTGGCGGCCGCGTTGCACGATGCCGGCCCGGATCTGGTGATCGCGGTCGACGAGGAAGGTGGCGACGTCACCCGGCTCGACGTCGCGCACGGCTCGTCGCTGCCAGGCAACGCCGCACTCGGCGCGCTCGACGACCCGTCCGCCACCGAGCAGGTGGCCGCTGAACTCGGTTCGCGCCTGCGCGCCTGTGGAATCGACCTGAACTTCGCCCCGGTCGCCGACGTCGACGCGCATCCGGACAATCCGGTCATCGGCGTGCGCTCGTTCGGCTTCGACCCCGAGCTCGTCGCCCGACACGTCGCGGCGTTCGTCGCCGGGCAGCAGAGCCAGGGTGTCGCCGCGACGGCCAAGCACTTTCCCGGGCATGGCGCCACCAGCGAAGACAGTCATCTGACCGAACCGGTGCTCGATGCCGCTCTCGAGGTGATCAGGCAACGCGAGCTACCGCCGTTCCAGGCGGCCATCAAGGCCGACGTCGGCGTGATCATGACGGCGCACATCCGGGTTCCGGCGCTGGACCCCGATGCCCCGGCGACGTTGTCCGCGCCAGCCATCACCGGCCTGCTCAGGGACGAACTGGGCTTCGACGGCGTGGTGATGACCGACGGTCTGGACATGCACGCGATCAGTCGCACCGTCGGGCACGCCGAGGCCGCGGTACAGGCTCTGCTGGCCGGCGTCGACGCGCTGTGCATCGGCGGCGACACCGTCGGGCCTGAGCCGCTGGAGCGCATCGTCGACACCATGGTCGACGCTGTTCGATCCGGGAGATTGCCGGAACGGCGCTTGGCCGAGGCCGCTTTCCGGGTGCGATCCCTGCGGCGCAGACTGCGCGCCGTCACGCCGGCGCCCCTGGCCCGCGGTGCCGCCGCCAACGCCGCAGTGCGAGCGGTGACCACCAGCGGCGACGTCGCACTTCCCGACGCGCCGGTGGTCATCGAGCTGCAGGACCGGCCGTCCATCGCCGCCGGGGCCGTGCCCTGGGGTGTCGGTCGGCAGCTGGCGGAGCGGCTGGACGGCACCGTCGTCGTTCCGGTGAACGAGTCCGGGCCGGATGCTCGGCACGCGCTGACCGCGCACCCGGGCCGGCCGGTCGTCGTCGCCGTGCGCGGGGTACGCCGCCAGCCCTGGCAGGCCGACGTGGTGCGGGCCGTTCGGGCAGCGCGACCGGAGGCGATCGTCGTCGATCACGGCACCGGTACGCCTCCGGAAGTGCTGGGGGAGCGCTACGTGTTGGCGCACGGTGCCGCGCGCATCACCGCGGAGGCAGCGGCCGACCTGCTCGCGTCGCGGTTGCGTCCGCCTGCCCGCTGATCACGACGGGTCGTCGGCTCGCAGCGTCTTGCGGCGTTCGAGCGACTGCCCGGCCGGGAGCCGGCCGGCCATCGAGCGGAGCAGTTCGAGCGCCGGTCCGACCTGGTGTCCGGCGATCATCGCGGTGAGCCGCTCGTGCAGGGCGTTCTCGGCGACCGTGACCTGCTCGGCGATCTGACGGCCACGTGCGGTCACAGTGAGGCGTACCTGGCGGCGGTCGTCCGGATCGGTGTCGCGTCGGACCAGCCCGGTGCCGGTGAGCCGGTCGACGATGCGGCTCGGGTTCGTGCCGGACTCGCAGACGAGCAGGGCCCCGAGTCCACTCAACGTGACCGGCTCGTGCCTGGCGATGAGACCCAGCGCTTCGCCTTGGGCAGGCGTGAGCCCGAGCGGGCGCAGCGCGGCCGCGAGCATGCGGTTGCCCTCGCGCTGCAGCGCCAGGATCAGGTACCGCAGTTCCTCGACCTCGTTCATCGGCGTTGGTGCTCCGTCATCTCCGCGATCATGCCGTGGTGAGCACGATCTTGCCGGATACTTCTCGGTGCTCCAGAGCTGCGTGGGCCGCACCGGCCTCGCGCAGCGGAAACGTCGTCGTCGGCGGCGCGTCGATGTCTCCGCGCCCTACGGCGTCGAGCAGGGCGTGCATGGTGCGCCGATACCATGCGTGATCAGCGCGGATCTCGCGCGGCACCATGCACAATGCCGTCCGGCGGCGGGGCCGCAGTCCCATCAAGCTGACCAGTGCGGCGCCGCGAACGGTGTCGGCCACCATGTACCCGGGGCGCCCGGCGAAGGCGTAGCTGACCAGGACGCCGCCGGGGCCGAGCAGGCGGAAGCCCTTGCGCACGCCGGCGCCGCCGAGGTGATCGAACACGGCCGTGATGCCCGCGGGTTCCTGCTGCTTGATGGCGGTTTCGAAGTCCTGGCGCCGATAGTCGATCATCGTGACGCCCTCGCCGGTGAGCCGCTCGATCGCCGCGGGCACGGACGCGGTGCCGTACATCCGCAGGCCGCGTGCGTGGCCGAGCCCGACGAGTGCGGCGCCGACCGATCCGCTGGCGCCCTGGATGAGAACCGTGTCGCCGGTATGAACGCGCGCGTGCGTGTCGAGCAGGCTGGTGGCCGTCAGGTAGTCGAGCGGAATGCTGGCCGCTGTGTGCGGGCTCATCCCGGCCGGAACCTCGATCAGCAGCCAGGTGGGTACCGACGCGTACTCGGTATAGGCGCCCATCGCCGGAAGCGCCGCAGCCACGATCGTGCCTGGAGCCGGGGCGTCGTCGGCCGCGCCGTCGCCGTGGTCGACGACTTCGCCGACGAATTCGTAGCCCGGGGTGAACGGGGCCCTGCGCTGAAGGATGTAGTCGCCGGATCGAGCCATCAGGTCGGTCCGGCCGACGCCCGCGGCGAGGACGCGGATGCGGGTGTGACCCGGGGCCGGGGGTGGTGTCTCCCCGTCGGTGACGCGGAGCGCCTCGGGGCCGCCGAAGCGGTCCACGGTGATGCGGCGGTGACGGATAGAGCCGGTGTTGACCGTGTCGGGGGATCGCCCCCAGGAGGTGTCCATGTGGCAACACTATATGGCGCGACATTAAATGTCACGACATATAAATATGATGACGGCTCACGCGCTCGTTAGATTGCTCCGGCGGGCGAGTCATCAGGGCGCGATACCCATCGGGGGTATCTTGAGAGTTGGGTCAGGACATGAGGAGACGGGCATGAGCGACGCTCAGGGCAGCACGCACGGCTACATTCACCGCAAGGACGAGTACTTGAAGCGGCTCAGCCGCATCGAGGGTCAGGCGCGGGGCCTGCAGCGCATGGTCGACGAGGAGAAGTACTGCATCGACATCCTCACCCAGGTCTCCGCGATGACGAAGGCGTTGGAGTCCGTCGCGTTGGGGCTGCTCGACGAGCACCTTAACCATTGCGTGGTCGAGGCCGCTCGCGTCGGCGGCGAGGAGGCGGACCAGAAGATCAAGGAGGCCTCCGACGCCATCGCGCGCCTGGTGCGCTCCTGATTCAACCGGTGGGCTCGCCTGGGTCCGCATGGCACACTCGCCGCATGATCGACCTGCGTGTGCTCAGCCCGGACGACTGGCCGGTCTGGCGAGAGCTCCGGCTGGCGGCCCTGGCCGACGCGCCAGAAGCGTTCGGGGCGAGCTTGGCCGACTGGCAAGTCGCCGGCGATCGCGAGGAACGGTGGCGTGCCCGCCTGGCGGTTCCGGGTTCCTATCACGTCGTGGCGCTGCTCGACGGCGTTCCGGTCGGCATGGCCAGTGGCATGCCCACCGAGCGGGACGGCATCGTCGAACTGCTGTCGATGTGGGTCGCTCCGCAAGCACGCGGGCGCGGTGTCGGTGACCGGCTGGTGTCGGCGGTGACGCAGTGGGCTGAAGAGCGCGGCGCCGACCTGGTGCGCCTGGCTGTGGCCGACGGCAACCGGCCGGCTGCCGCGCTGTACGAACGGCACGGCTTCGGGTATACCGGCGAGACCCAGTTGATGCCCGACGGTGTGCGCCGCGAGGTCATCATGCAGCGACCCTGTCGCCGCGACGTCACCGCTGGTTAGAGAGGCGGGCCTGCATCGTCTCGGCGAGGGCGATCGCCGCGCTGAGCGGGCGAACCATGACGGTGAACTCGTCGATCATGCCGTTGGCGTCGACATGCACGAAGTCACATCCGTCGAGCTGACGGTCGCCGACGCGGGCGGTGAAGACCAGGGCATGATCGGCAGCGTCCGGCGCACCGATCTCGCGCACGTAGCGGAAGTCTTCGAACACCTGCGCAACCGCGCGCAGGATCGGGCGTACCGACTCGCGGCCACGGTAGGGCTCGAAGGCCACCGGGCTGTTGAAGACGACGTTGTCGGCGAGGAGATCCACGGCGGCGTCGATGTCGCCTGCTTCGACGGCGGCTCGAAAGGGATGCACGAGCCCGACCCTACCGGGGGTCGCGGTGACCCTGCCTTGCAGCCGCCACGCGCTGACCGAGGGCTGCGTCGGCCGCTGGACTGTCAACAAAATGTTGACACTGATGCCGAGTTGTCAATATTATGATGACGCCGGTGGAGATCGCGGACAGCGCTCGAAAGCACGGCATCGATGACGATGACATGCTGCATGCCATACGAAACCCGTTCCGCTACGTCGAGCAGGAGTACAAGGGCGAGCTGCGGTTGTTGATTCTGGGTGCCGATCGGACAGGGCGCCTGTTGGAGGTGGTCGTCGTGCCCACTGACCAGCCTCAGCGGGTGATTCACGCTGACCGGATGCGCCCGAAATTCTACGATTACCTGTGAAGGGGTGATGACGATGGCCAGGACGCAGCACAAGTCTGACGTTGAGGGGTGGCTGGACACCCTGGACCCGGCGACGACGCCCGCCAAGGATGCCCGACACCTTCGGGAGATCGGCCAGGCGCTCGCCAACCTTGAAGATGCTGAGCGTGCACTGGAGAAGGCCATCACGGATGCGCGTGCTGCTGGGGACTCGTGGACAGCCATTGGTGCCGTGCTCGGAACTTCCCGCCAGGCCGCTCAGCGCAAGTTCGGGTCCAAGGTGACTGGGGGGAACTCGTAAGCCTGGGAACCCGCGACATGCCCGGTCAGAAGCTCACGTTGCCCTTGAGCAGCTGCCTGGCCATGACGAGGCGCTGGATCTGGTTGGTGCCCTCGTAGATCTGGGTGATCTTGGCATCGCGCATCATGCGCTCGACGGGATAGTCGCGCGTGTAACCGTACCCGCCGAACAGTTGGACGGCGTCGGTCGTGACCTCCATGGCGACGTCGGAGGCGTAGCACTTCGCGGCGGCGCCGAGGAACGAGAGGTTCGCCTCGTCGCGCTCGCTGGCCGCGGCCGCGCGGTAGACCATCTGGCGGGCGGTTTCGACCTTCATGGCCATGTCGGCGAGCATGAACTGCACGCCCTGGAAGTCCGCCACCGGCCGGCCGAATTGCTGGCGGTCTTGCACGTACGACGTCGCCGCAGCCAGCGCGCCTGCGGCGATGCCGACGGCCTGCGCGCCGATGGTGACGCGGGTGTGGTCGAGCGTGCGCAGCGCGATCTTCAAGCCCTGGCCGGGCTCGCCGACCACGCGGTCGCCGGGGATCCGGCAGTTTTCGAAAAGCAGTTCCCGGGTGGGGGAGCCTTTGATGCCGAGCTTCTTCTCCGGCGCGCCGTAGGTGAAGCCGTCGTCGCCGTCCTCGACCACGAACGCGGTGATGCCGCGAGAACCGGCTTCCGGGTCGGTGACAGCCATCACCGTGTAGAACTTCGAGACCCCGGCGTTGGTGATCCACGACTTCTGCCCGTTCAGCACCCAGTCGTCGCCGTCGCGGGTGGCGCGAGTCGTCATCGACGCGGTGTCGGAGCCGGCCTCGCGTTCGGACAACCCGTAGGAAAACATCGCCTCACCGGCCGCGACCGGCGGCAGATAGCGAGCCTTGACGTCGTCGGAGGCGGCGAGCAACAACGGCATGGTGCCGAGCTTGTTGACCGCTGGGATCAGCGACGTCGACGCGCAGGCGCGGGCGACTTCCTCGATGACGATGCAGGTGGCCAGTGCGTCCGCCCCAGGCCCGTCGTACTGCTCGGGGATGTGCGGTGCGTGGAAGTCCGCCGCCCGCAGGGCGTCGTAGGACTCCTGCGGGAACCGGCTCTGCTCGTCGACCTCACCCGCATGAGGTGCGACCTTGTCGGTGCAGATCTCTCGGACGGCGGCGCGGATCGCCTCGTGATCCTCAGACAGCCGGTACAGGTCGAAGTCGGCGTTCTCGGCATGCATGGCCCGATGCTACTCGTGAGTAGTGCGTGGCGGGCAACCGCAGCAGGCGCCCACGGTGCGTGCCCGACAGAAAACTTCCCTTGTACGCTCATCTGGTCGTCGATACACCGGTCTCATGGGTAAAGGAACACGTCGTGCCCCTGCGCATCTCTGTCATCGGCACCGGCTATCTCGGTGCGGTCCATGCCGTTGGCATGGCCGAATTGGGTTACAGCGTCGTCGGAGTCGACGTCGACGACCAGAAGGTCGCCGCGTTGAGCCGTGGAGAGGCGCCGATCTACGAGCCCGGCCTGGACGAGTTGCTGAGCAAGCACCTCGCGAGTGGCAAGGTCCGGTTCACCACCGACATCGAGGCCGCAGCTGATGCTGACGTGCACTTCATCTGCGTCGGCACGCCGCAGCGCCACGACGGACTGGCTGCCGACATGTCCTACGTCGACGCCGCCGTCGACGCTCTTGCGCCGCACCTCGCCCGCGCGTGCCTCGTCGTGGGCAAGTCGACCGTTCCGGTCGGCACGGCCGAGCGGCTGGCCGAGCGGCTGGTCAAGCTGGCGCCGGCCGGCTCCGACGCCGAACTGGCCTGGAACCCGGAGTTCCTGCGTGAAGGTTTCGCGGTCGAGGACACCCTGCATCCGGACCGGCTGGTCTTCGGCGTCACCTCCGAGGCGGCCGAGCAGCGACTGCGCGAGGTGTACGCGGCGACCATCGCCGACGGCACCCCCGTCGTCGTCGCTGATCTGGCCACGGCGGAGCTGGTGAAATCCGCGGCCAACGCATTCCTGGCCACCAAGATCTCGTTCATCAACGCCATCGCCGAGATCGCCGAGATCACCGGCGCCGACGTCACGAAGCTCGCCGACGCCATCGGCCACGACGCCCGCATCGGGCGCAAGTTCCTCAACGCCGGACTCGGATTCGGCGGCGGCTGTCTGCCCAAGGACATCAGGTCGTTCATGGCCAGCGCCGGCGAACTCGGCGCGGCTCACGCACTGACCTTCCTCGGTGAGGTCGACGCGATCAACCTGCGCCGCCGCGAACGGGTCGCCGAACTGGCCCGCGAGGTCGTCGGCGGATCGATCGCCGAGCGCCGGGTCGCCGTCCTCGGCGCGGCGTTCAAGCCGAACTCCGACGACGTACGCGACTCGCCCGCGCTGGCCGTGGCCGGACAACTGCACCTCGAGGGAGCTCACGTCGCGGTGTACGACCCGCGCGCCATGGCCAACGCCGAGCGGATCTACCCGACTCTGGAGTACGCCGAGTCCGCCGTCGACGCCTGCCGTGGTGCCGACGTCGTCCTGCACCTCACCGAGTGGCAGGAGTTCCGCGTGATCGACCCGGTCGAACTGCGCGGTGTCGTCGAGCGACCGGTCGTCGTCGACGGCCGCAACTGCCTCGACGCCGACGCATGGCGCGCCGCCGGCTGGACCTACCGGGGGCTCGGCCGCCCGTAGAAAGTCGACACCGGACACAACCGGGCGGCCGTGTCGGGGCGTCAGCATTCTGAAGTGACCCCGACGGACGGACATGGGCATGCGCGCGGAGCTCGACGAATCGTTCGCAGCGTTGGCCGCGGCGGAACTGGCCGGGCTCCGGCGGTTCGGCTACGCCGTATGCGGTGACTGGGCCCGGGCCGACGACCTGGTGCAAGCCACGTTCGAGCGGATGTACCGCAAGTGGCCACGGATCCACGACGTATCCAATCCGGGTGCGTACGCCCGGACGGTGTTGTCGCGGCTGGCGATCAGCGAGACTCGGCGATCCTGGTGGCGTCGGGAACGCGTGACCGACGACCTGCCGGATGAGCCGGTTGGTGATCGTGCTCACGAAGCCGTTGATCGAGTTGATCTTGCGCATGCGCTGAGCGGGCTGACGGTGAAGCAGCGGGCCGTGGTGGTCTTGCGGTTCGTCGAGGACCGCCCGGTTGCCGAGGTGGCCGAGATTCTCGGTATCGCGCCCGGCACGGTCAAGCGGCAGTGCCACGACGCTACCGCCCACCTGCGAAGACAGCTCGATGTTCACGAGACCGTCGGTCCGGAACCGAGCCACGCCGAAGAGAGTTGATCATCGTGCCTGGTGTGCCTGAGTTGTTGCGCGAAGCAGAGAAGCAGACCGTCCCGCCCACCCCGTTCGATCTGGACACGTCGTTGCAACGCGTGCGGGCGAAAGCAGTGCGTCGACGGCGCGCGTGGGCAGCCTCGGGTTTCGCCGCGGCCGCAGCCGTCGTCGTCGGGTCGGTGGTGTGGCCTGCCGATACGAACGACGCATCCGAGCCACCGCGCCCGGCCGCCGCGGCTCCCGCCGACCCGCGGGACATGCTGGCGATCTTGAACACCCCGCGGGAGGCCGAGGACCGGCTTCCGGTTGACGTGACAGAAGACCCCGTCTTCGCCGATACGCAGCTGGTCCCCGAATCCGTGCGCTTCCTCGCTGAACACGACACTGAGCGGTACTGGACCGGTGTGTCGGCCGACGGCTACGCGTGTCTGTTGATGACGGTGCCGACGGACAAGCTGAACGCACGGCCCGAAGACGACTGGACCTGGTACCTCGGATGTGGCGGCATCTCGGGAGATGGAATGCAGATGACAGCGGAGGGTGTGCAAGTTCGGCTCGTACCGGACGACTACGAGCCGAGCGAACAGGACCACGAGGAGTGGACCTTCCTGACCCCCAACCTCGCGGTCGAGAAGGACTGAACCCGCGCATCCACGACGACGGCGTCAGTCCTGCTCGAGCAGCTCCGGCGGGACTTCGGTACCGTCGCGCAGCGCTGTCCACAACAGCTCCGCCTGCTCGCTGTCCCACGTGACGGTGTTGCCCACCTCGCCCAGCGGGACGGTGAGGGTGTCACCGCCGTCACCGGACACGGCGCCGATGCCACGCACGAAACTGAACATGTCGAGCGGGCCGGTGTCCTCGTCCAGGACGAGCGCGTCACCGCCGGCCAGCGCGGTGCGGGTGAGCTCGAGCGGGTTGAGCAGCGTGCCCGCCGACAGCGCCTTGTCCGAGATCGCGGAGATGAGCTCGCGCTGACGCTCCACGCGCCCGAGGTCCGAGCGCGGGTCGAAGTAGCGGGCGCGGGCGTAGCCCAGCGCGTCGGAGCCGGCGAGTTCCTGGCAGCCCTCCGGGAGATCGATGTGCGCCTTCTCGTCCTGGACGGCCTCGTCGAGGCACATCTCCACGCCGCCGAGGGCGTCGACGATGTGGGCGAAGCCGCCGAAGCCGATCTGGACGTAGTCGTCGATGGCCACCCCGGTGTTCGCTTCGATCGTCTCCACCAGCAGTGGAGCGCCGCCGAAGGCGAACGACGCGTTGATGCGGTTCTGGCCCTCGCCCGGGATGTCGACGATCGAGTCACGCGGCACGCTGATCAGGGCCGGGCGGTCGCCGCCGCCAGGAACGTGCAGCAACATGATGGTGTCGGTGCGCTGGCCCGATGTTTGGCCGGTGCCGAGTTCGGACCGTTCTTCCTCGGTGAGGTCTTCACGGCTGTCGGACCCGACGATCAGGAACACGCGGCCGTCGGACCGGGCGTCGCCGTGATCGTCCGGAATGGCGTCGACCTTGTCGATGCGGCCCCACACGTACCACAGCAAGGCGGCGATCACGACGGCGATGATCAGCAGGAGTATGAGCAGCCACCGGAAGAAGCGGCCGATGCCGGAACGGCGCTTCTTGGGGCGAGGCGGCGGATCGTCGTCGCGCTGGCGGCTGCGGCGGGGCGGCGACGTCGGAGGCGGCGCCGCGGCGGCCGGTTCTTGGGCGGGCGGCAGCACGCTGGTGCCGCCCGGTGCGGGCGCCTGCTGCGGGATCGGCGTGTCGTCATCGTCTTCGGGGCTGTGTGGCCGCCCGCCCCGGTACGACACCCCTGGCACGTGGCCGGAACGGTAGGTGGTGCGCTTGACGTGCGACACGTCGTTCTGTCCCGCCTCGCCTTGAGGTGGGACAGGGGCATCGGAGCCACCGTCTGGTCTCGTCATCGAGACGACCATACCCGGGTACCACCCGGTGTGGCCGATGACGCACACCGGTGTGCTGTGTGGTCCTCTAGGCTGGCGCGATGAGTTGGCTCGTCACCGGCGGGGCCGGTTACATCGGCGCGCATGTCGTCCGTGCTCTGACGGCGGCGGGGGACGATGTCGTCGTCGTCGACGATCTGTCCACCGGACTGGCCGAGCGCATCCCGGACGGTGTCGCGTTCGAACGCATGAGCCTGTTCGACGCAGCCGGCATCCGCCGCGTCCTGAACGATCACGACATCGACGGCGTGGTGCACGTCGCTGCGAAAAAGCAGGTCGCCGAGTCGCTACGGGAGCCCTCACGGTACTTCCGTGAGAACGTCGAAGCGGTGCGGATCCTGCTGGACGAATGTGCCGAGGCCGGGGTGGGGTCGTTCGTGTTCTCCTCCAGCGCGGCGGTCTACGGGCATGCCGCCGCCGCCCCGGTGCGTGAGGACGACTCGTGTGCGCCCACCACGCCGTATGGGCAGACCAAACTCGCGGGTGAGTGGCTGGTGCGCGCGGTCGGTGACGTCGCCGGCATGCGTACCCTGTCGCTGCGCTATTTCAACGTCGCCGGGGCCGGCGAACCCGCCCTGGCCGACCAGCACGCCACCAACCTCGTTCCGCTCGTGCTCAGCGCGATCCGCCGCGGCACCCCGCCAAGAATCTTCGGCGCGGACTATCCCACCGCCGACGGCACGTGTGTGCGCGACTACGTCCACGTCGCCGACGTCGCCGACGCGCACGTTCACGCCGCCCATGCCCTGGCGCACGACGAGCTCGCCTCTGGTCAGGTGCTCAACATCGGGACCGGCGAAGGGGTCTCGGTCCGCCAGATCATCACGCAGGCGCTGGCGATCACCGGTTCGGGCCTGGAGCCGGTGGTCGAGGCCCGTCGGCCCGGCGATTCGCCCGTGGTCGTGGCCGACGTGGGCACGGCGAGCCGACTGTTGTCGTGGAAGGCGACGAAGTCCGTCACCGACATGATCGAGTCGGCGTGGCAGGCAAGGTGACCGGCCGTTGCGCGCGCCTGGCCTGATCCGGCATCGAGCGAAGGAGTAGGACCGAATGACGCTGGAGGGGCGGCCCACCTCGGCTGCGCAGACGAGCCTGTCGCGCATCATGACCGCGTTGGACACCAACCTGCTGGGCACCGTGCACGGCGGTGTGATCATGAAGCTGATCGACGACGTCGCGGGTGCGGTCGCGCAGCGGCATTCCGGTGGTCCGGCCGTCACGGCGACGATGGACGAGATGACGTTTCTCGAGCCGGTCCACGTCGGTGACCTGGTGCACGCCAGTGGCCGGGTGAACTGGACCGGACGGACGTCGATGGAGGTCGGCGTACGCGTGGTGGCCGAGCCGTGGAACGAGGTCCGCCCGGCCGCGGCGGTGGCCACCGCCTACCTCGTCTTCGTCGCGCTCGACGAGGACGGTGCGCCGCGCCTGGTCCCTCCGGTCCTGCCGGAGACCGAGGAGGACCGGCGCCGCTTCGCCGAGGCGAAGATCCGCCGTACTCACCGCCTGGCCCGCCGCGAGGCGATCCTGGCTTCGCGACGCCAGGATTCGGCGGCCGCAGGGGGCGAAAGCTAGCTTCGCGCGGCGCGCAGTCGTCCCGATATGTACCGATTCGCGCATTCTTACGGGGATCGGTGTGACAGAAGTGACGGACGAGGCGGGCGTTGTCGGCGTGCCTCCACAGTGATCGAGTGGCGTGGCGGTGATACTGACGTGGCGAGCGCTACGGGGGCGTTCGTGTTCGACATGTCCTGGGGGATATGAATGGGAACTCCGGCACGGCCGTCCGGTCCCCGGCGCGCTGCGACCCAGCGTCGAACGACGGCGGCGTTGCGGGCCGAGCGCGCCGAGGCGCGGCGGTTCCGGCGTTCGTTGACGCTCGTCGGGTTGTCGGTCGTCGCGCCCGGAAGTGCGCAGTTCATCGCCGGGCACCGCAAGACCGGCAAGATCGCGTTGGCCGTGGCCGGTGGACTGGTGACGCTGGCCGCGCTCATCGCATGGCTGGTGCCGATGCAGGACCTCGCCGGGCTGGCGGTCAAGCCCTGGCTGCTGACCGGGTTCAAGATCATCGCCTTCGGGATGGCCATCGCCTGGGCCGCGCTCATCGTCGACGCCTGGCGCCTCGGGCACCCACCCGGCCTCAACCAGAAGCATCGCCTGATCATGGTGGGCGCCACCATCGCACTCGCGGGCCTGGTGTCCACGCCGTTCGTCGTGGCTGCTCGGTATGCGACGGCCGCACACGACGCGGTGGTCGAGATGTTCCCGTCCGGCGAGGTCGCCGCCGCCAGCGACGGACGACTGAACATCCTGCTGCTCGGTGTCGATGCCGGCGACGGACGCGTGGGGGTGCGTCCGGACAGCATCAACCTCGTGTCGGTGGACGTTCGCACCGGCGAGCCGTCGATGATCAGCTTGCCCCGCAATCTCGAGAAGGCACGTTTCCCACCCGGCTCGCCGGCTGACGACGAGTTTCCGCGCGGGTTCGACGGTGACGGCGACCGCTCGGACTACCTGCTCAACGCCACGTGGACCTACGGGGAGGAGCACCCGGAGCTGTTCGATGGGGCGTCCGGGCCCGGCCCCACCGCCGTCAAGCAAGCCGTCGAAGGCACCCTCGGCATCCCCGTCCACTACTACGTCGCCGTCGACCTCGACGGATTCCGCGACATCATCGACGCCATCGGCGGCGTGACGCTCCGCGTCAACGAGGAGTTGCCGATCGGTGACAAGGGCCGCGTGCTCGAGCCGGGCCTGCAAGAGCTCGACGGCTATCACGCACTCTGGTACGCGCGGTCTCGTGAGGGGTCGTCGGACTACGACCGGATGGCCCGGCAGCGCTGCGTCATCGGTGCGTTGATGCGCGAGGCCGACCCGCCGACACTCCTGGCCAATTTCCTCGACTTGGCCGAAGCGTCGAAATCGATGATCACCACCGACATTCCGCGCGAGGACCTGTCGAACCTGGTCGACCTGGCGCTGAAGGCGAAGGACGCGGAGATCACGGCGCTGCAGTTCGTGCCGCCGCTCATCGCGCCGGCTGATCCCGACTTCGACCTCATCGCGGAGCGGACGTCGGATCTGCTCAACGGCGACATCGATGTGGCTTCCGCCGCGCAGCCGGCGGACGACTCGGGCGCCGCAGATGGTTCGGGCGCCGCAGATGGTTCGGGCGGCGATGGTTCGGGCGGCGACGCCGAGGACGATGCCAGCGGCGAGGGCGATCCGGCTGCGGACGATGGCGACGACGACAGTGTCGGCGAGGCTCCGGCGGACGACGAGGCGGGCGAGGACGGCGATGCGCCGAACGCCTCGGAGCCGGTGGAAGTGTCCTCCGCGTGCTCCTACGAGTAGGGGTTCGTCGGGGCCGTCCGGGCGGCCGGTGTCTGGGTACGTGTCGCGGTGGGGGTGCGCCACGAGGTTTTCTGTTGCATCACGAGGCGTGCATGGGTGGTGTGGCAGGGAATTACCAAGTGAACATGATCATTCGAACGCACGCGGGAGGGGAGTGTGTGGGTGAAGCGGACGCAGGTCCGGGGTACCGGGTAAGGTGCTCGCCGACATGAACGCCGCCGCCGATCAACCTGAGACCCACCGCGCCGACGTCCCCGGGGGACGCGTTTGGCCGGCGGTCTCGATCATCATGCCGGTGCTCGACGAAGAGCGACACCTGGCCGAATCCGTCGCCGGAGTCATGGCTCAGGACTATCCCGGCGAGACTGAGCTCGTCCTCGCACTCGGCCCGTCCAGAGACCGCACCAACGAGATCGCGCGCGGTCTGGCGGCCGAAGATCCCCGGGTCCGGCTGGTCGACAACCCCGCCGGGCGCACCCCGGCCGGCCTCAACGCCGCACTCGCGGCGGCGCGGCACAACATCATCGTCCGCGTCGACGGCCACGGCGTGCTGTGCGAGGGCTACATCCGAACCGCCGTACAGGTCCTGGAACAGACTGGCGCGGCCAACGTCGGCGGCATCATGCACGCCGAAGGGCAGACCGACTTCGAACAGGCCGTCGCGCGCGCCTACACCTCCCGATTCGGCCTGGGCGGCGGGCGCTTTCACATCGGTGGGGAGGCCGGGCCCGCCGATACCGTCTACCTCGGCGTCTTCCGGCGCGAGGTGCTGGACAAGCTCGGGGGCTTCGACGAGCACTTTCAGCGCGCCCAGGACTGGGAGCTCAATCACCGCATCCGGGCTGCGGGCGAGACCGTGTGGTTCACACCGGAGTTGTCGGTGCGCTACCGGCCGCGTCCGGACCTACGGTCCCTGGCCCGCCAGTTCCTCAAGACCGGGCAATGGCGTCGCGAGGTGGTCCGGCGTTACCCGGAGACCGCGAGCCCGCGCTACCTGGCCGCACCGGTGGTCACCGCAGGTGTCGCCGGGGGGACACTAGCGGGATTGGCCGCCGCCGTAGGGGCCCCAGGCTGGCTGGCGATCGGATGGCTGGCCCCGGCCGGCTATGCCGCAGGCGTGCTGGTTGCCGGGTTGAGCGGCGGGCGCGGACTGCCGCCGCGAGCCCGAGCCTGGCTCCCGGGGGTGCTGGCGACCATGCACCTGACGTGGGGCACGGGGTTCATCATCGGTGTGCGTCCGCGGCAGGGCGCCCGATCTCCCGAAGCGCTGGAGCATGCGCCGCGGTGAAAGTTCTCATGCTGGTGCAGTCGCCCGTGGCCGGCGACTCGCGCGTCCTGCGCGAGGCTGCCGCACTGCGAAAAGCCGGGCACGACGTCCACGTGTTCGGGCGTGACGTGCCCGACGACTTCGACCCTGGAGGCGGGGTGACCGTGGGCTCGGTGGCCCGCTCGCGCGGCATGAAGCCGCGAAGCGCCGTTGCGGCGTCGGCGACGGCAGCCTCGCCGCGCACCGATGCACCGCGGGCGGCGAACTCAGGTCCGGCCGCGCCCCCATCCGTCCCGTCCTTCGCCGCAGGCGGGTTGAAGGGACGCGCGCTGCGCGGCGCCCGGTGGTTCCTGCTGCCGGAGCATCGTGAGCGGACCGAACGCACCTGGCGTACCGAAGCCGGCCAAGCGCTGGCCGGCAGCGGCCCGTTCGACGTCGTGCACGCCCACGACTACAACACCTTGGCCCTCAGCGCCGAGCTGGCCGAGCGATGGTCGGCGCAGCTGGTGTACGACAGCCATGAACTGTGGTTCGATCGCGGCCTGCCCGGACGGCCCACCCCGCTGCGGTCGTGGCGCGGGCGCCGGAAGGAAGCACAACTGGCCGCCCGGGCGCAGGCCGTGCTCACGGTGAGCGACGGTATCGCCGACCGGTTGCGCCGCCGGGGCGTGTCCGAGGTCACCGTGGTGCGTAACACTTTCCCGCTCGCCGGCCGCGTACCGCCGCCGTTGTCGCCCAGCCCGGCTGGGGTGGCCTACGCCGGGCGGATCGGCCCGGGCCGCGATCTCGAAGCCGTCGTCGGCGCCGCGGCGAGCCTACGACCGCTGCGGACCGTGCTGGCCGGACCTGGCGATCCCGCGTACCGCTTCGACCACACCGGGGTGGAGATCGTCCCGCCGATGTCGCTGAACAGCGTCGACGAGTTGTACCAGGAACTGGGCATCGCCATCGTCACGTTGACCGACACCTGCGACAACCACCGGCTGGCCTTGCCCAACAAGCTCTTCCACGCCGTGCGGGCCGGGGTACCCGTGGTGGCGGCCAACCTCCCGGAGCTGCACCGGGTCGTGCTCCGACACGGGCTCGGCCGGCTGTACCGGCCGGGAGATCCGAACTCCCTGGCCGACGCGGTACGCTCAGTTGTTCGGGAGTACGGCGAGCACGTCTCCGCCGTCCACAAGGCGCGTCCCGCGCTGTCCTGGGAGCGCGACGCGCAGGTCCTCACCGAGGTCTACGCCGGCCTGGAGTCACGGTGAGGGGGCACAAGCAAGCAGCGCCGCGCTGGTGCGAGACGTCGTCGGCGGGTCGTCTACCCTTGACCAGACTCACCAGGCGACCAGCGCACCTGCCGTGCGTCGAACACAGCAGCGCCAGAAAGGCATTCCGTCCATGAACGCCACTCGCCTCGACGAGGACTTCACCTCGTCGGTGCACGTCTACGAGCCGCACCGGAAGGGCCTACCCCGGCTCCGCCCGTACTTCCGGGCCTTGTGGGAGCGTCGCCAGTTCGCCGCGGAGATGTCGCGGGCGTCGATGCGCGCGGCCAACACCAACACGGTGTTCGGCCAGATCTGGCTGGTGCTGAACCCGCTGCTGCTGGCGTGTGTGTACTTCACGCTGGTGTTCATCCTGCGCGGCGGCAATGCGGGTCCGGACTTCTTCGTCCACCTGGTCGGCGGGCTGTTCGCGTTCTTCTACTTCTCCGGTGCGCTGCAGACCGGAGCCTCCAGCGTCGTCGGTGGCGGCAAGCTGCTGCTGAACATGTCCTTCCCGCGGCTGCTGTTGCCGCTGGCGGCGCTGCGCACGGCGTTCTTCCGCTTCCTGCCGACGCTCCTGGTGTACTTCGTGCTCCACTTCACCTTCGGGCAGCGGCTGCACTGGGCGATGCTGCTGGCGCCGTACTTCCTGCTCATGCTGACCTTGTTCGGCGCGGGCATGGGGATGATCTTCGCCACGATCCAGGTGTACTTCCGCGACGCGGCCAGCTTCCTGCCGTACATGGTGCGGATCTGGCTGTACATGTCGCCGGTGCTCTGGTTCCCGGAGGTGGGGATCGGCCGGCTGGAGAGCAAGTTCGGCGATGTCGGCGAAATCATGTATGCCAACCCGCTGTTCTCCATCCTGGGAGGATGGGGAGAGACGCTTGTCCGCGGCGAGGTTCCGCCGCTGGGCATGTGGATCGGTGCCGCGGCGTGGGCCATACCCGTTCTCGTGATCGGAGCTATTTTCTTCATGTCGAGGGAGCGCGAGTTTGTCGTCCGTCTCTGAGGTGAGCAGCGTGACCACCACCGACCCTGCGGAAATGGCAGTTCAGGTCGAGAATGTCTCGTTGACTTACCGCACGACCTTCGAGCGCGTGCCGACGTTCAAGTCGGCTCTCGTGCGGCTGGGCCGTGGCGAGCGTGCGGTCAAACAGGTCGAAGCGATCCAGAACGTGTCGTTCGAGGTTCCACACGGGTCCGCAGTCGGTGTCATCGGCGCGAACGGGGCCGGCAAGTCCACGCTGATGCGGATGATCGCGGGCATCCTGCCGCCCACCGAGGGCCGGATCCAGGTCAACGGGCGCGTCAGCACCCTGCTGGCTCTCGGCGTGGGCTTCAACCCGCAACTGTCCGGCCGCGAGAACATCGTCCTGGGCGGCCTGGCCGCCGGGCTGAGCCGCAAGGAGATCGAACACCGCTACGAAGAGATCGCCGGCTTCGCCGACCTGGGTGAGTTCATCGACCTGCCGATGCGCACGTACTCCTCGGGTATGCACGGGCGGCTGGCGTTCTCGGTGGCCGTGCACATGGATCCGGACATCCTGCTGATCGACGAAGCGCTCTCAGCCGGCGACGCGACGTTCAAGCAGAAGGCGGCGGCCAAGATGAAGGAACTGGTCACCACCGCACGCACGATGTTCCTCGTCAGCCATGCGCTCAAGAGTGTCCAGGACCTCTGCGACACCGTGGTGTGGCTGCACAAGGGACGTCTGATGATGAAGGGTGAGCCACGCGAGGTCGTGGTCGCCTACAACAAGTTCCTCAAGGTCGGCGAGGACGCCTTCAGTCTGGAGGACCTGTAGCGCCGTGCACAGCCCGAGGGCCGACGTCGCGATCATCTCGACTGCCCATGACGTCGCCGATGCCCGTCTGCACAAGATCGTCGCGGCGTTGGCGCGCTCCGGGCTCGCAGTCGAGCTGTTCGGCCTCGGGGATCCCGCCGGTGCACCGGCCAGAGCGCGAGCGTTCACGGTGCCTCGCCGCGGTCTGTTCGCTCGACTGGCCCGCGCGCTGACGCTGCCCTGGCGCAGCCGTGCGCGGGTCGTCATGACCGTCGACCCCGACCTCGTCCCGATGGCCCGCCTCGCCTGCGTGCTGCGCCGGCGCAAGGTCGTGGTGGACGTACACGAGGACTACACCCGCCTGCTCGACGACCGCGAATGGGCGAAAGGACCGCTCGGTGCCGGTGCCAACCTCGTCGCCCAGTTGAGCACCAGGCTCGCCGCGGGTGCCGACCTGACGTCGGTGGCCGACCAGCACATCCCGCCGACCACGGCACGGCGACGGGTGGTCGTGGAGAACAAGCCGGATGTCGACCTGTTGACGGTCGGAGTGCCGCGCGACCGGGAGCCGCGGGCGGTGTACGTCGGCGACCTGCGCACCAGTCGCGGCCTGTTCGACATGGTCGAGGCGATCGCCGCGGCGCCGGACTGGTCGCTCGACCTCATCGGCCCGGTGGCCGGTCCCGACGTGGCGGCCCTGCGGGCGCGATTGAGTCGCCCGGACGTCGACGGCCGGGTCCGGCTGCACGGGCGCCAGCCGCCGGAGCGGGCTTGGCAGCTGGCGGCCGGCTCCTGGGTGGGTTTCGTCCTCCTGCACATCACGCCGGCTTTCCTCGAAGCGATGCCGACGAAGTTGTCCGAGTACATCGCCAGCGGGATGCCCGCGGTGTCGACGCGACTGCCCAAACAGGCCAAGCTGATCGAGGAGTCCGGCGCTGGAGTCGTCGTCGACTCGGTGGACGACGTGGCCGCGCTGTTGCGCCGCTGGTCGGCCGACCCGAGTGGCCTCGACCCCCTGCGCGGCGCGGCCTTGGAGTGGGCCCGGAACCAGCACAACGGGCCGAGCCCCTATGACGAGCTCGCAGCTGAGATCGTGGCCTTGGTCCACGGGGACAGCGATCGGACGAACTGACACCTCAGCCGCGCTGTTCCACCTCGCGCGCGGCCGCGGCGAGTCCGAGCGTGACGACTGCGGCCGGATGCCGCCGGGCCAAGTGCCACCCGGCGCGTATCGCACCGGTGTCCATGGCCACGATCACGTCGGCACGTGCCGCCACGGCCGAAGCCTCGCCGTCGCGCCGGATCCGCGTCCAGAACTGCCGGGACACCCCACCGACGACCAGCCGCCGAACGGTCCGGCCGATGCGTCGGCGAGCCCGGCCGAACGGCCGGCGCAACGTGCGCACCCACGGTGATCGGGCGGGGGCGGCTTGCGCCGTCGGCGTGCTCGGGCCGGGCGCGGTCCGACTGACGGGCGGCGACGTGCCACCGCTGGTGGGCACGGCGCGGACCGGACCGATGACCACGCACGTGCCGACAGCCTCGTCGAGCGCCTCCACCGGCGGCAGCCAGGTGACGACATCGACGACCAGGGAATCATCGGCCAGTTCGCGCCGGGCGTCGTCGACGACGGAGACCGGTAGCGCTCGTCCGGTGACGAGCAGCAACACGTTCACGACGCGACCCCGAGCCGGTCGACCGCGGCAGCGAGCGCGTCGATCCGCGGGTCGAGCTGGCCGGGCCGGCTGTACGTCGCGGCGAACCGGCGCGCTTGGTCACGCACCTCGCCGCCGGCACTGACCGCTGCGGCCGCGGCACGACTGAGCGCGTCGGCGATGTCGCCGGGTTCCAGGCTCGCTGCCGGGAACCACAGCGGATAGCCCTGCAGAACCTGCGACGTGGCGTTGCCGGGATCGTGCACCGACACGATGGGCAACCCGGTGGCGATGTACTCGAAGACCTTGCCGCTGGTGACGTACGCCCCGGCGCCCAAGATCAGCAGCAAGACGTCGAACGAGTCGTAGACGGCGCCGATGTCGGACTTACCGGCCGGGCCCTCGTAGGACACACCGGTGTCCGCTGCTTCTTCGACCAGCTTCAGCAGGTCCGGGCGGGGCGTGGCATAGAAGCCCAGATAGCCGTGGATGGCAGCTGTTGCGGTACGCACCCGAGGGTCACGCTCGTGCGCCGTGCGCCAGCCCGCCACGAACGGCGCCAGCGGCACCTTGGTCGTCACCGTGCCGATGTAGCCGAACGTCAACGGCTCGGCGCTGGGACGCTCACGCGGCAGGTAGGCGTCGGTGAACTCGGGGTCGAAGCCGTTGGCGACGGTGTGCATCCGGTCGGCGTGGCGCGCATAGAGCCGGCGATGCCAGTCCCGGATGGGGTCGTTGACGAACCACACCTCGTGCGCGGACTCGATCAGCCGGCGTTCCCACCGTGCCGCTCGGCTGTTGGGCCTGTGCAGGCGCTCGCCGCTGAACACGTCGAGCAGCCAGGCGTCGCGGTAGTCCATGACGTACGGCACGCCGTGGCGTCGATGCAGCCGGTAGCCGGCGGTGAACGCCACGTGCGGGTTCGCCGTGCTCAGGACCAGGTCGACCGGATCGTCCCGGTGGATGCGCTCGGCCGCGGCCTCGAGCGGACGGCGCCATGGGCCGTAGCCGATCTCCGGGAACGGGACCTGATCGCGCCGGGCACGCGCCTTGGCCCACAACCCCGGTCGCTGGATCCGCAACCGGGACCAGCGGCGCAGGTCCGGCTCCAGCACCGGCCACGAGAACGGCAACCGGACGACCCGGATGGAGGGGTCGATGCGTTGCTCCAGCGAGGTGTCGGCGCCGGTGTAGCGGATGAACGTCTCACGTTGCGCGGTGATGACCGTGACGCGCCAGCCGCGCGCGGCGAAGCGGTTGGCGGTGGCCAGCGCCCGATAGACCCCGCCGCTGCGGCATGGCGGGAACCCCCAGGCCACGTAGAGCAGGTGCGGACGGCCGGTGTGCCCTGCCCCGGGTGTGGCGCCCCCGGCGAGGCGTTCGGTGTGCTGGTTCATCGGTGTTCGTAGGCTAGGCCATCGTTGCGGCGCCGTGCCGTCGGGCATCGACGTCGACGACCGATGGAGGGGAGGGCCGCGGCCGTGGGGTGGCGCCAAGGCGTGTCGAAGGCGATTCCGGAGTCGGCGAAACCCTCGTTGCGGGCGCTGCGGCGGGCCGCGATCCGGGTGTCGGCGCCGGTGCGCCGGCTGCGTCCTGAGCCGGTGTTCCCGCCGGTGCCTGCGGCGTCGCGGCGCCTGCTGATCGCTCCGGCGAATTTCGCCGGCCAAGGCTGGGCGTGGGCCCGGGCCGGCGAGGCTCAGCTCGGTGATCTCGCTGCCGTGGCCATGGCCGTCGAGGGTGGCGGATTCGGCTTTCCGGCCGATTATCACGTGCCGAAGCGGATGTACCGGCACCCGTACTGGCAACGCAGCCAGGAACGGTACGTGCTCGGTTCGTTCACCCACGTCCTGGTGGAGGCCTCGCGGCCGGTGTTCGGCCCACGCCACGGCGACGACTGCCGCGGTGACCTGGCGGTGTTACGCCGCAACGGCCTGGCCGCCGCACTCGTGGCGCACGGCTCCGACGTGCGGGTGCCCAGCCGGCACGCCGAGCGAGAGCCCGACTCGCCGTTCCGGGCCGGCGGCGAGCTCACCGCGAAACTCCAACGCCAGGCTGAGCGGTTCGCGACGATCATCGACCAGTTCGACGGCACCGTGTTCGTCTCCACGCCCGACCTGCTGCTCGACGCGCCGCGGGCGGTGTGGTTGCCGGTTGTCGTGGACCCGCAGCGGTGGCGAAGTGAAAACCCGGTGCTGACTCGTGCCCGGCCGGTGGTCGTGCACGTCCCGTCGAATCCGTGGCTCAAGGGCAGCGACGTCGTCGACGCCGAGCTCACGCGGCTGGCCGAACGTGGCGTCGTGGACTACCGCCGGGTCTCCGGCATCGCATCCGCCGAGATGCCGGCGGTGCTCGCCGAGGCCGACATCGTGGTCGACCAGTTGCGGATGGGGTTGTACGGCGTCGCGGCCTGTGAGGCGATGGCGGCCGGCCGGACGGTCGTGTCCTATGTCGGTGTGCACGTGCGTACCCATGTGCGCCGCAGCACCGGCGTCGAGGTGCCGATCGTGGAAGCCGACACCGCCACGTTCGCTCGCGTGGTCGAGAGCCTCCTCGACGACCGCGACCGGGCCCGTGCCCACGCGGCGGCCGGACCGGCCTTCGTGCGCGCGGTGCACGACGGACGGGCGTCCGCGGCAGCGTTGAACGGGTTCTTGTCCACGGCCGCATCACCTGGCGCACCGGCGCCGCGGTCCCGGCGCTGACGTGGGCGCTGACGTGCGTGCCTATACTGCCTCGCTATGTTCGGACAGCGACGTCGACAGCTCCTTGACGAGAACGCCAGCCTGCGTAGCCGCGTCGACGAGCTGCAACAGGACAACGAGCAGCTGCGCGGGCAGCTCGACCGGGCCACGCACGAGCGTGATGCGCTGCGGTTGGCCGCGCACGAGCCGGGACCGCTCCGCGAGGATCTGGGCTTCATCTTCGTCGTGACCTATGGCCGGTCCGGTTCGACGTTGCTGATGGGGCTGCTGAACTCGATTCCCGGGTACTGCCTGCGCGGTGAGAACGCCGGGGTTCTGTACGACCTGTTCCAGTACCAGACCAAGGTCACCACGTCCGCCGCGGCGAACGCGACGCCCGAGCCGATGGCCGGTACTCACCCGTGGTTCGGCATCGACGAATACCCCCAGGACGTCGCCCTGGCCAGGATGCGCCAGCTGGTCATCGACAGTCTCCTGCGTCCCGAACCGGACACCCGGGTGTCCGGGTTCAAGGAGATCCGCTGGTGGATGGCCCAGCCGGTGGAGTACCTCGACTTCATCGACCAGGTCTTCCCCGGCTGCCGGTACATCCTGAACACCCGGAACCACGAGGACGTGACCCAGAGCAGCTGGTACCGGAAGAATCCGAAGGCCGGCGAAGACCTGGTGAAGATCGAAGAGCGGCTCAAGGACACCGTCGGGCGCCGGGGCGATCGCGGCTACCACGTCCACTACGACGACTACGTCAAGGACCGCTCCGTGGTGCAGGGGCTGTTCGAGTGGCTGGGCGAGCCCTACGACGCCGACCGTGTGGAGCAGGTGTTCGGTACCCGGCATTCGTCGTCGCGGCACTGGAAGAACGAGTCGACGAAGACCTGACCGGCCGGGCGACGGCCCGCGGTTCGGACAACGATCACCTAACGGGTCTGCGTCGCAGCGGCGCCCGCGTGACGATGACCGCTAGGCTGTGCCGGTTGCCGACCGCGCCGCTCGCGGTCTGACCACGTAGTCGGGGAGGCGTTGCACGTGAATGTCCGCGTCATGGCCAGTGCCGACGTTGATCCGGGCGCGAAGATCGGCCCGGGTTCGACGGTCTGGCACCTGGCCCAGGTGCGAGGCGACGCGATGCTGGGCCGCGACTGCGTGATCGGGCGGGGCGCCTACATCGGCACCGGGGTGGTGCTGGGCGACAACTGCAAGATCCAGAACTACGCGCTGGTCTACGAACCGGCCAAGCTGGAGGACGGCGTGTTCGTGGGTCCGGGGGCGGTGCTCACCAACGACACGTTCCCGCGGGCGGTCAACCCTGACGGCAGCGTGAAGAGTGCGGCGGACTGGGATGCCGTGGGAGTCACGTTGCGCGAAGGGTGTTCGATCGGCGCGCGTGCGGTGTGCGTGGCGCCGGTGACGGTGGGCCGGTGGGCGATGGTGGCCGCGGGGGCGGTGGTGGTGCGTGACGTCGACGACTATGCCCTCGTGGTGGGCAACCCCGCCCGCCGGGTGAAGTGGGTCGGCCGGGCCGGCGTGCCGTTGCAGGAGGCCGGCGCCGGCCGGTGGCGCTGCCCGCGGACGGACGAGCATTACGTCGAAGACGACGCCGGACGACTACGCCGGGTGCCGCAACCCGGGGAGGACACATGAGACGGCCTCCGATCCCGGCCGCCCGGCCGATCATCGGTGACGAGGAGCGCGCCGCCGTCGACCGGGTCCTGCGCAGCGGCATGCTTGCTCAGGGTCCCGAAGTGGCGGCGTTCGAGCAGGAGTTCGCCGACGCGGTGGTCGGCGGACGTCGCTGCGTGGCGGTGAACTCCGGCACGTCGGGCCTGCACCTGGGGTTGCTCGCGGCCGGCGTCGGCCCTGGCGACGAGGTGATCGTGCCGTCGTTCACGTTCGCGGCCACGGCGAACGCGGTCGCGCTGACTGGCGCCACCCCGGTGTTCGCCGACATCGAGCCCGACCACTTCTGTCTGGACCCCGAGGCCGTCGAGGCCGCCGTCACCGCGGCGACCACCGGCATCGTCCCGGTCCATCTCTACGGTCACCCGGCCGACATGGATGCCCTCGCTGCCCTGGCGGAACGCCACAGCCTGCGGATCTTCGAGGACGCCGCGCAAGCTCACGGTGCCACCTGGCACGGCGCGCCGGTGGGCACGTTCGGCGACATCGCGATGTTCAGCCTCTATCCGACGAAGAACATGACCGCCGGCGAGGGCGGAATGGTGAGCACCGGCGACGACGGCATCGAACGCCGGCTGCGGCTGCTGCGGAACCAGGGGATGGCCACCCAATACCAGAACGAGCTGGTCGGGGTGAACAACCGGATGACCGACCTGCACGCGGCCATCGGCCGGGTACAGCTGACGAAGCTGGCCGGCTGGACCAAGCAGCGGCAGGCCAATGCCGCCTATTACGACGCCGAGCTGGCCGGCGTGGGCATACCGCCCGTGGCGGCCGACGCCACCCACGTGTACCACCAGTACACGATCCGTGTTCCGGCCGAGCGCGACGCCTTCGTCGCTGCCTTGCGCGACGAGCACGGCGTCGGCTGCGGGGTCTACTACCCGACGCCGGTACACCGGCTGCCCTCGTACGCGCGGACCGTCGACCTGCCGCAGACCGAGCGGGCAGCGGCCGAGGTCGTCTCGCTGCCGGTACATCCGTCGCTGAGCTCGGCCGACCTCGAACGCGTGGTCACCGCGGTCAACACCGTCGCCAAGGCCGGTGCGTGATGGCGAACCTGCGAGCCGGTCTCATCGGGCTGGGCATGATGGGCCGGCATCACGCCCGGGTGTTGCGCGCCCTTGACGGCGTCGACCTCGTCGCCGTCGCCGATCCGTACGGTGACGTGCACGGGGCGGCGGGCGACCTCGAGGTGCTGCCCGACATCGACGCGTTGATCGCGGCCGGGTTGGACTACTGCGTGATCGCCACCCCCACGGCCTTCCACGAGGACCAGGGGCTGGCGCTGGCGGCCGCCGGCATCCACACGTTGGTGGAGAAGCCTCTGGCCCAGGACACCTACGGCGCCAGCAAGCTGGCCGAGGCCTTCGCCTCCGCGCAACTGGTGGGTGCTGTCGGCCACATCGAGCGGTACAACCCGGCGCTGCAGAATCTGCGGGCGCGCCTGGCCAACGGCGAGCTCGGCGACGTCTATCAGATCATCACGCGACGCCAGGGCCCGTTCCCGGCGCGCATCGCCGACGTCGGGGTCGTCAAGGACCTCGCCACGCACGACATCGACCTCACCGCCTGGGTGCTCGACTCGTCGTATGCCAGCGTGTCGGCGCGCACGGTCCACAAGAGCGGGCGCGAGCACGAGGACCTGGTCGCCGTCACCGGCCAGCTGGCCAACGGCGTGGTGACCAGCCACCTGGTCAACTGGCTGTCACCGATGAAAGAGCGGGTGACGATCGTGACCGGTGAGCGGGGCACGTTCGTCGCCGACACGTTGCACGCCGACCTGACCTTCTACGCCAACGGTTCGGTGCCCACCGTCTGGGACGATGTCGCCCAGTTCCGCGGTGTGAGCGAGGGCGACGTCATCACCTACGCCATCACCAAGCCGGAGCCGCTGCGCACCGAGCACGAAGCGCTGCGTGACGCGGTACTCGGCAAGAGCAGCGAGATAGTGACCATGCAGCAAGGCTTCGCCACCGTCGTCGTGGCCGATGCCGTCCTGCGTTCGGCGGCCGAAGGCCGCACGGTCGACATCGCCGCCGACTGAGCCGGCCGGGCCGGGCCGGCTCAGCCGGCTTGGAGTGCCGGCGTGTCCGCCCGTCAGCGGGTCAGGACGTCGACCACGTGCGTAGCGGCCTGACCGTCGCCGTATGGCGCGCCTTGTGGGTGCGTGGGGGCCGGGCGGCGCACGGCGGCGGCGAGCCCGTCCGGTTCGGCGAGCACGTTCCAGCCGCCCTCGAGCGTCTCGACCCACTCGGTCTCGGTGCGCACCGTCGTACACGGCCGGCCGAGCAGGTACGCCTCCTTCTGCAGCCCGCCGGAGTCCGTCACGACCCCGGCCGAGTGCAGTACCGCCGCGACCATGCCTGGATACGGCAACGGCTCGGCGGTGTGCAGGGAGCTGTCCGGGCGCTCGAGCTTGATACCGAACTCGTGGCAGCGAGCGACCAGCCGCGGATGCGCGAGCAGCACGACCGGACGGTCGAGGCCGGCGAGAGCCTCGATGATCGCCCGCAGCCGGTCCGGGTCGTCCGTGTTCTCCGCCCGGTGGACCGTCGAGACGATGTAGTCGCCGGCGCGCACGCCGTCAGGCAGCGCGGGCGGTTCGTTCCGGACGGCGTCGCGGACCCGGAAGCACACGTCGGTCATGACGTCGCCGACGCGCACGGCGCGCTCGGCGAGGCCTTCGCGAGCCAGGTTGTCCATGCCGAGCTGGGTCGGCGTGAGCAGCAGATCGGCGGCGTGATCGGTCAGCACCCGGTTGTGCTCCTCGGGCATGGCGCGGTTGAACGAGCGAAGGCCCGCTTCCAGGTGGGCCAGCGGCAGGTGCAGCTTCACCGCGGCCAGCGCGCCGGCCAGGGTGGAGTTGGTGTCGCCGTAGACGAGCACCCAATCCGGGCGGTGCTCGTCGAGCACGCCGTCCAACGCGGCGAGCATGGAGCCGGTCTGGACGCCGTGGCTGCCCGAGCCGATGCCGAGGTGCACGTCAGGCGCCGGGATCCGCAGGTCGGCGAAGAACACGTCGGACATCTTCGCGTCATAGTGCTGGCCGGTGTGGACGATGACGTGACTGTGCGACGTGGCCGTGAACGCCTCGGCGATCGGAGCGAGCTTGACGAACTGCGGCCGTGCACCGACGATGCTGAGCACCTTCATGAATGAGCCGTCCTTGACGTGCGGGGATCGGATGTCCGGCGGGGTCAGTGGCGCGGACCGCCGCCGGTAGCCTATACGTCGGTTTGCGCCCCCGACGTCTGTTGAGTTTGAGGTCACCGTGAGAGTAGCCGTCGTCGCCCTCGGCAAGATCGGGCTGCCCCTGGCCGTGCAGTTCGCTGATCGTGGTCACGACGTCGTGGGCGTCGACATCGACCGCCGCGTCGTCGACCTGGTCAATGCCGGTGCCGAGCCGTTTCCCGGCGAGGCGGACCTGGCGACGAAGCTCGGCGCGGCCGTGCGGGCCGGGCGGCTGCGGGCGACCACCGACTACGCCGAGGCCATCCCGGGTGCGGACGGCGTCGTGATCGTGGTGCCGCTGTTCGTCGACGACGACACCTGGCAGCCGGACTTCACCTGGATGGACACCGCCACCCGCTCGCTGGCCGAACATCTCACCCCGGGGACGTTGATCTCCTATGAGACGACACTGCCGGTCGGCACCACTCGCACTCGGTGGAAGCCGCTGATCGAGGAGATCTCCGGGCTCACCGAGGGTGAAGACTTCCACCTCGCCTTCTCGCCCGAACGTGTGCTCACCGGGCGGGTCTTCGCCGACCTGCGGCGCTATCCCAAGCTGATCGGAGCGCTGTCGCCCGCAGGTGCCGCCCGAGCCCGCGAGTTCTACGAGGCGGTGCTCGAATTCGACCAGCGTCCGGACCTCGAGCGCGGCAACGGCGTCTGGGATCTGGGCAGCGCCGAGGCCGCCGAGATGGCGAAGCTGGCCGAGACCACCTACCGCGACGTCAACATCGGGCTGGCCAACCAGTTCGCCCGGTTCGCCGCCGCCCACGGCATCGACGTCCACCAGGTCATCGAGGCGTCGAACTCGCAGCCGTACAGTCACATCCACCGGCCGGGGATCGCCGTCGGCGGGCACTGCATCCCGGTGTATCCGCGGCTGTATCTGTGGACCGACCCCGACGCCAGCGTGGTTCGGGCCGCTCGCGAGGCGAACGCCGCCATGCCGGCCTACACCGTCGGGCTGGTCGAGGCGGCGTACGGGTCTCTGGCCGGGGCCCGCGTCGTCGTGCTGGGCGCGGCGTATCGCGGCAAGGTCAAAGAGACCGCGTTCTCCGGTGTCTTCCCGACCGTGGCCGCGCTGCGAGCAGCCGGTGCCGAGGTGCTCGTGCACGACCCGCTGTACTCCGACGACGAACTGCGCGAATTCGGCTTCGAGCCCTATCACCTCGGCGAACCCGCCGACGTGGCCGTCGTGCAGGCCGACCACCCCGAATACGCCGAGATCTCGGCAGGAGACCTGCCCGGCGCGAAAGTGCTCGTCGACGGGCGGGACGTCACCGACCCCGGCCGGTGGGCCGACGTGACCCGCGTGGTGATCGGCCGGCCGACGGCGTCGTCGTGACCGGATCGCCGGGCGCCGGCCCGCGTCGCCGCGTGGTGATGATGGTCGCCAACGACGTCGTCGCCGATTCCAGGGTCACCAAGGAAGCGCTCGCGTTGGCCGACGCCGGGCTGGACGTGGTGGTGCTCGGTGTGCGTTCGGACCGGGCGCCACGCTCGGGCGTGCTGGGCGCAGCGTTCGTGGTGCGGGTGCCGGTCGCGTTCCGGCTGCGCGACGAGCACGCCCGGCGCCGGCAGGCGCGGCGGCGTTTCACGCTGCCGTGGCTGGGCTATCCCGACGACCGGGTTCGCCTCGCGCGGCAGGCCCGGGTCCGGGAACGGCGGGCCGAGATCGCCGACGACGCCGGGCGGGGCGGCGCCGCGGGGGCGGCTTGGCGCCGGGTGCGGTGGCTGCGCTGGCGGGCCATCGGCGCCGGGATCAGGCTGCGCTACGCGCTCGGGCGCCGGGCCTACCGGCTACGCGACCGGCTGTGGAACGCCTTCGACCGCCGTATCGGCCGGGTGACCTGGCTGGCCAGCTGGCGCCGCATCCACCCGGACATCGACGACTACAACATCGCCTTCGCGCCGGTTCTCGACGCCCTGCAGCCCGACGTGATCCACGCGCACGACATGCATGTGCTGGGCGTTGCCGTCCGGGCGGCCCGCCGGGCCCGCAACGACGGGCGCGACGTGCGCGTGGTCTACGACGCGCACGAGTACGTCGCGGGACTGGCCGCCTACGGCAGTCGGACCCCGCGCTACCTGGCCGGATGGGCGGATCTGGAGGCGGAGTACATTCGCGACGCCGACCGCGTCATCACCGTCGGGCCCGCGCTGGCCGAGGCCATCGCCGAGCGCTACGCGCTGCCTGCCCAGCCGAGCGTCGTGCTCAACGCCCCGGCGCGGCACGATGCCGATGCCGGAGGCGAGTCGGTGCGCAGCGCAGCCGGGCTGGCCCCGGACGTGCCACTGGCGGTGTACTCTGGCGGGCTCACCCAGGTGCGCGGGGTGCACCTGGCGATCGAGGCGTTACGCGAACTCCCCGGTGTTCATCTGGCCGTCGTGTGTGTGCCGCACCGCGACACGTGGTTCGCGCGCCAATTGCGCAGCCGCGCCGTCGAGCTCGAGGTGTCCGGCCGCGTGCACTTTGTCGATCCCGTGGGCCCCGACCGCGTGGTCGCGTTCCTGCGCTCCGCCGACGTGGGCGTCCACCCGATGGTCGGCGGTTTCGCCAACCACGAG
The DNA here is from genome assembly GCF_027324685.1 of Haloactinopolyspora sp. Classification (NCBI taxonomy): domain Bacteria; kingdom Bacillati; phylum Actinomycetota; class Actinomycetes; order Jiangellales; family Jiangellaceae; genus Haloactinopolyspora; species Haloactinopolyspora sp. The sequence continues at coordinate 983 of NZ_DAHVSH010000125.1, read as the reverse complement.
ATGGCGCTGCCCAACAAGTTGTTCGAGTACATCCACGCCGGCCTGCCGTTGGTGGTGACGAACCTGCGCCAACTGGGCTCGTTCGTGCGCGAGCACGGCATCGGCGAGTCCTTCACCTCCGGTGACGCCTCGGACCTGGCGGCGACGCTGCGCAGGGTGCTCGCCGACCCGAAGCCCTACCGCGACGCAGTGGCCGACCCGCAGTTGCGGGCGCAGTTCTCGTGGGAACGACAGGCCGTGACGTTGCGGCAGGTGTACACCGAGCTCGGCTTTCCCGGCGCTGAATCGCCTGAGGCGGCGCAGCCGAGCGCTCCCAGGACGGCGCCAACGGCTTCCGGGCCGCAGGTGGTGATCGGGCCGACCAACATGGCCGGACAGGGCTATCACTGGGCGCGTGCGGTCGAACGCCACATTCCGGGTGCCGGCGCGAGTGCGCTGATGGTGGGGGAGCGCGTGTTCCCGGCCGACGAGATGGTCTCCGAGCAGCGGTACCGTTCGGACCCGGGGTGGCAGGTCGATCGGGCGCGCCGGCTGGTGGCGGAGTCCACACACGTGCTCGTCGAGGCGGCACGGCCGATCGCGGGGCTGATCAACGGGACGGGCTTCCTCGGCGAGGCGGCGATGCTGCGGGAGGCCGGTGTTCAGGTCGGGCTGATCCTGCACGGTTCGGAGGCTCGCGATCCCAAGCGCCACCGGGATCTGTTCCCCTACTCGGTGTTCGCCGACGCCGACCGGCCCGAGACCCGGCGGCTGCAGCGCAACGTCGACCAGACTCTGGCCAAGGTCGCTGAGTTCGACGGGCCGGTGTGGGTCGCCTCGCCGGACCTGCCGGACTTCGTACCGTCGGCCACTTGGCTGCCGTTCGCCGTCGACGTGGACGCGTTGGCGTCGACGGCACCGGTGCTCGAACGTCGCCGGCCGATCGTCGTGCACGCGCCCACGAACGCGTGGCTCAAGGGCTCCGACGTCATCGACCCGGAACT
>NZ_DAHVSH010000207.1:0-27091 GCF_027324685.1 Haloactinopolyspora sp. | reverse complement strand
GATACCGCCGACCCCGCCCGTCAGCGACCATCACCACCGGCACACCCTCATCAGGCACCACCAGCCACGACCCACCATCAACCGCGGAGACCAGGTCCCGCCACACCCCCGGATCAACCCCATCACCCAAGTCGTCGCCGTAGACCTCGTCGGGCAGGCCCACCGCGGCATCATCATCCGGGCACCAGGCCGCATCCCGCGCAGCCAAATAGTCAGGAACAGCCGGGACAACCTCCGCACCAGGCGGACACCCACCCGGCCCGTCGTCTCGATCATCCCAACTGTCGAACATGCCCACCAGTTTATCAAACACATGTTCGAACAACAACATCTACATGTTGCTACTCACGCCGACCGGAGCGTCCCGAGAAGAGCACGACGCGCACCTCAGCCACCACCAGCCGCGTAGTGTGCTCACCGTGCGCACCCTCGATGACGAAGCCGCGCTACTTCAGGCGAGCACACTGTTCATCCTCGGTCCCGGACATACCCTCGAAGCGGTCAACGACATCAGCCGGCCGGCGGCGCCTCGGTGCTTCATCTCGGTGAGGCCGACACATCTTCGCTACTGGACGACCGCCCAGCCCGCGGCCGAGATCGTCCGGGCCCTCGAGGCATGGCGTTCTCAGCATCGCCCGCCCCTGGACCTGGACACCTTCACCGAACCACCTGCCGACGTCCTCGCCGCGGTCACGAAGGTCCACGGCATACGCCCGCACGTCTACTGCGGACCGGCCTACCGCTTCCCCGCCGACAGCCAAGCACCACCGCTCGAGCACGCCGACATCCGCCTCTGCTCGCCAGCGGACGAGGGCCGCTTCCGCGCGAGCTTTCCCGGAATCGCCGCCACGCTGACAGCTCGCGAACCGGTCGTGGCGGCGTTCGAGAAAGAGCGTGCAGTGGCGATCTGCTCCGCCTCTCGCATCACCCCGCAGGCCTGCGAGGCCGGCGTGGAGACGCTTCCCGACCATCGCGGGCGCGGGCTGGCCACCGCAGTCACAGCCCGGTGGGCCGAACACGTCCGAGCAAGCGGGCGGACACCGCTGTACAGCACATCGTGGGACAACACGTCGTCGCAGGCGGTCGCTGGCCGACTGGGGCTGATCCGATACGCCGCCACGATGTCGATCTACGTGCCCGACCGCGCTACGCATACGTAGCCTCGATCGACCAGCGGCCCTGTTCGATCAACAGCAGTCGGGCTTGGCCGTCGGCCGTGACCACCTGGAACCGCGCGCATCGACGTCTACGCTGCGCGTCCCACCAGTGCTCCCACGCAGGCCATGGACCGGTCCACTCGGTGATGTCCAGAGCAGTGCCATCGCAGGACACCAGCCGAGCAGGCGGCGCCGAGACCGTCGACCGCCCACTCACCGTCACCGGAGCCCCTCGGCCGTCCAGGACCTCGACCGGCAGGAGCTGTGGATGGACCACGGCCGGCGCGGGTGCCGGCACCTGTCCCGGCCACGGCCGATCGGCGGGAAACTCCGGCACCAGAGAATCGCCCCAGGGAACCCGGAGCACCTGATCCGCAGGTCCGCGCCCACCGGCGGGAAGCGGCGTGCACACCGCGGCATGACCGAGCATGACCTGAAGCCGGTCCGCCGCCCGCGACACCGCATCGCTGACCTCACTCCGACCCCACAACGGGGTCTGCCGCCCGGTGTCGACGACGACATGGTCGGGCGCCAGCCGCAGATACGTGAGCGCGTCGGTCAGCTCACCGGCCGAGCGCCAGGCATCCAACTGCCAGCGAACCCGCTCAGCCACCGCCAGGCTGGACAACCGACCGTCATGACGCCACAGGCGCGACCGGCTGCGCCCGTCAGCCGTGACCGCCTCGACCTCGACTCGAACACACGCCAGCCCGCGTGACGCCAGATTCTCGTGCATCCGGTCGGCCAGACTCTTGGCGGCGAACACCGCCGGCTCGGACTGCGCCGTGGGCGGGTCGAACTCCATGTCCGCTCCGAGATCCTCCCCCGGCGGCCGCGTCACCGGCGCCCGCGCTTGGCGGCCTGAGGCGAGACGATGCGCAGCCTCGCCGTCGACACCGAACCGGGCGAGCATCTCGCGCGGTGGAAGCGCCGCGAGATCGCCGAGGGTTCGCACCCCGAGGCGGACGAGGACGCCAGCCAGTTCCGGCATCTCCAGCACCGACACCGGATGCGGCGCCAGGAACTCTGCGGTGGACGACGACGGCACGATCAGAACGCCTTCACCGTCCGCGCTGGACCCATCGGTCCACGCCTGCCGGGCGGCCAGCTCGGCTGCGAACGTGCCATCGGCCACCCCGATCGCACAGAGAAAGCCGGCGTCGAGGACGGCGTCTCGGACGGTGGCGGCAACCGCCTGCTCACCGCCGTAGAAACGGGCCGGCCCGCGCGCTGAGACCGCGGCCAGCCCCGGGCGCATCACTTCGACCCGTGGACAAAGCTCTTCCACCACGGCAACGACCAGCTCGAACGCCCTGGCCTGAGCGTCCGGCTCGTCGTCGTGGACGGTGACGTCGGGACAGTATCGCTGGGCATCGCGCAGCCGCTGACCCCGGCGGACACCGACGGCCCGAGCCGCAGCCGAGCACGCCGTGACCCGCCCCGAAGCCACCACGACCGCCGGTTGCGCCGGGTCGACGCCGATGGCGATCAGTGGCCAGTCCGGGCACCACACGACCAACGCTCGTGGCGTGCCCATCAGGCAACTCCGGAGTCGACGTCGCCCACAGAGACGAGACCGGCCGGGGACACCGAACCGTCCGGCCCCGGCAACCACACCCACACCGAGCGAGGTCGGCCTCCGGCCGCTCCCCGCCCCTGCGCCACGACGTTCACCCGGCGACCACGCAGGTGCCCATGCCCGGCCCCGAGCCCGGTCCACAACGACGAAGCCACCCGCACCCGGGTCATCGCGCCCTCCCACTCGCCGGCCACCAGCAGACAGGACCCGGACGTGCGGGCCACCGCCGCCAGCCGGCGCACCACCGGCGACGGCGGACGTGCCGGCGGCCGAACGAGCACCACGTCCACCGCCTCCAGGAGCACAGCCACCGCATCGACCCAGCGCTCCCCCGGCTCATCGACCAGCAGCAGCCGTTCCGGCTCGCATCCCATCGCCGCCGCGGACGGCACTCCGAACTCGGGAACACCCACCACGGCACACCACGACCCCGCCGCGGAGGCCCCGGCCATCAACGCATATGCCAGGGCACCGACGCCGTCGACCTGCACGACCTGACCACGCCGCAACCCGGGCAGCACCGGGCGCAGCGGCGACAGCACCGGAAGGTGGGCGGGTTCGGCCCGGCGGACGTCCACCCGCCCGGAGACCTCCGCCAGGGCCGCCTCGGCCTGTTCTCGCGAAGGACGTCCCATCGCTCTATGATCGAACGCCTGTTCGAGTCAGTCAAGTCCGTCGCGGCCCCGTCATGTCCAGCTGGTCAGGCCCAACTGCTGAAGACGATCCGGGTCGGCGAGCACGTCGATCGCGACGATCTGCCCGTCGCGCACCGTGAAGGCCATGACCGAGACGGGCCGGCCGCGCGGGGCCACGACCACCCCTGCGGCTGCGTTGATCAGCGCCGGGCGGACGAACGGCGCCAGCTGTCCGAAGGTGAGCGCGTTCTCGGCCACCGTCGTCCCGCCCCGGATGACCGTCGTGGCGCTCACGCGCGCGAGCCCGCCGTCCGAACGCAGCACCACATCCGGGTCGAGCACCGCCACCAGCGCATCGAAGTCGCCGCTGCCGGACGCGGCGAAGAAGGCGTCCACCACCTCGCGCTGCCGGGCCAGATCGGCATCGGGTGCCGGCGCCGATTGCCGCACCCGGCGCCGAGCTCGGCTGGCCAGTTGGCGTGTCGCGGCCGGCGAGCGCTCCACGATCGTGGCGATCTGGTCGAAGGGCACGGCGAACATGTCGTGCAAGACGAACGCGAGGCGCTCGGCCGGTTCCAGCGTGTCGAGCACGACGAGCAAGGCGAGCCCGACCGAGTCCGCCACCAGCGCCTCGTGTTCCGGATCGACCCCGTCCGCAGGGTCCACGACGGGGTCGGGCAGGTGAACGTCCAGCGACTCCTCGTGGCGTGACCTGCGGGTACGCAACATGTTCAGGCACACCCTGGAGGTCACCGTCGTCAACCATCCACCCAGGTTCTCCACGTCGCTCACGTCCGCGCGGCTCAACCGCAGCCACGCTTCCTGGACCGCATCGTCGGCCTCGCCGAGCGAGCCGAGCATCCGGTACCCCACCGCCCGCAGATGCGAGCGGTGCGCTTCGAACTGCTCGACGAGGTGATCGTTTTCGGTCATCAGTCACATTCTCCCGCCGCGACGGTTCATCGCTGTAGCGACGTTCACGAACGGACACGAAGGAGAACCACCATGCAGTCACCGACGAGCCATTCCCGGGAGCTCCGGCCGGCTCCGATTTTGGTCACCGGCGGGACGGGCCTGCTCGGCAGCCTGGTCACACCGCTCCTGCGCGATACCGGCAGCCCCGTCAGGGTGCTCAGCCGCACCGTCCACGAGCCCGGCGACGGCGTCGAGTACGTGACCGGCGACCTGCTCCGGAACACCGGGATCAACGCCGCGGTCGACGGCGCGGAAATCGTCGTGCATCTCGCCGGCGCACCCAATGCCCGAGGCGACGTGGAGGCGACCAGGAACCTGGTGGCCGCCGCGACCGCCGCCGGTACCAAGCACCTGGTGTGCATCTCGGTCATCGGCGCCGACCGGGTCCCCCTGGCCTACCTGCGGAACAAGCTGGCCGTGGAGCAGACCGTGGCCGAGTCCGGCCTCGCGTTCACCACGCTGCGCGTCGCGCAGGTCGACGAGCTGGTCCTGAAGATGGTGCAGGGCATGGCGAAGCTGCCGGTGATCCCAGTGCCGAACGGCTTGCGGTTCCAGCCGGTCGACGCCGCCGAGGTGGCGGAGCGGCTGGCCGAGCTCGCCCTGGCCGAGCCGGCCGGCCGGGTGCCCGACTTCGCCGGACCGACGGTGCACAGCCTGAACGAGCTGGTCCGCGGGTACCTGCAGGCCACCGGGAAGCGGCGGTCCATCATGCCGGTACGGCTACCGGGCCGAGCCGGTCGTGCGTATCGCGCCGGCGAGAACCTCGCCCTCGACGGCGCGGACGTCGGCACGCGGGCCTGGGCGGACTTCCTGGCCGAACGGGTCACCGTCTGAACCTGCCGTTAGAGTCGATCGCGTGGTTTCCGAGCGTTCGATTTCACCGCTGACGTACCCGCCCGCGCCCCGGGGCGACGACGCCGACGTGCTGCACGGCATCACCGTCGCCGACCCGTTCCGGGCCCTCGAAGACCCCGACGCGCCGGCCACCGAAGCCTGGTCCAAGGCCCAAAGTGTGCTGCTCGACGAGCATCGCACCAGGTGGTCGGCGCGTCCGCACTTCCACCGCCGTCTCGGCGATCTCCTGCGGGCCGGGGCCGTCGGCGCCCCGGTGTGGCGCGGGCAGCGCTCGTTCCACACCCGCCGCACCCCCGACCAGGAGCACGCCGTCCTGCTCACCACCGACCCCGACGGCACCGAACGCGTCCTCGTCGACCCCGCCGCGATCGACCCCACCGGCGCCACCACCCTGGACTCCTGGCAGCCGTCCAAAGAGGGCAACCTGCTGGCCTACCAGCTCTCCGAAGGCGGCACCGAGGAATCCGCCGTCCGCGTGCTCGACGTCCATACTGGCGAGATCGTCGACGGCCCGCTGCCCCGCACCCGGGTGTCACCCATCGCCTGGCTGCCGGGCGAGCAGGCGTTCTACTACGTCCGGCGCCAACCGCCCGAGTCCGTCCCGCCGGGTGAGGAGCAGTACCACCGCCGCGTCCACCTGCATCGGCTGGGCACGCCGCATGAGGACGACGTGGAGATCTTCGGCGCCGGGCGCGACAAGACCGACTTCTACGGTGTCTCGGTCAGCCGTGACGGCCGGTGGCTGATCATCAGCGCCGCGCAGGGCACCTCGCCGCGTAACGACGTCTGGATCGCCGACCTCGAGGCCACCGACCCGGCCGCGCCCGAGCTGCGCCCGGTGGTCGTCGGCCTCGACGCCCGTACCGGCGTACACGTGGGCCGGGACGGGCGCCTCTACGTCAGTACCGATCTCGACGCACCGCGCGGGCGACTCGCCGTCACCGATCCCACCCGGCCGGAGCCGGAGCACTGGCAGGATCTGCTGCCCGAGGACCCCGACGCCGTGTTCGACGGGTTCGCGCTGCTCGACGGCGCCGAGCTCGACCAGCCGGTCCTGCTCGCGGCCCGTACCCGCCATGCCGTGGCCGAGGTCACCGTCCACGATCTCACCACCGGCCGCCAGATCGGCCAGGTCGATCTGCCCGGGTTGGGCAGCATCGGCGGGTTGATCGAGCGCCCGGAGGGCGGGCACGAGGCGTGGTTCGTCTACACCGACCACACCACGCCGACGACCGTCCTGCACTACGACGCGCGCACCGCCACGCTGGCCGAGTGGGCGAGCAACCCCGGCGCCGTCACCCTGCCCGCCGTGCGATCCGAGCAGCTCACCTACCGTTCCGCCGACGGCACCGAGGTCCGGATGATCGTCGTCGCGCCGGCCCACGACGGCCCCGGTCCGGACCGGCCGCGTCCGGCGGTGCTGTACGGCTACGGCGGCTTCGACATCTCGCTGACCCCGGCCTACTCCGCCTCCATCCTCGCCTGGGTCGAGGCCGGCGGCATCTGGGCGGTCACCAATCTGCGCGGCGGCTCGGAAGAGGGCCAGCACTGGCATCGCGCCGGTATGCGCGAAAACAAGCAGAACGTCTTCGACGACTTCCACGCCGCTGCGGAGTACCTCGTTGATCACGGTTGGACGAGCACCGACCAGCTCGCGGCATACGGCGGTTCCAACGGCGGGCTGCTCGTCGGTGCGGCCTTGACCCAGCGGCCGGAGTTGTTCCGCGCCGTGGTGTGCTCGGCACCGTTGCTGGACATGGTCCGCTACGAGAAGTTCGGCCTGGGCCAGCTGTGGAACGACGAGTACGGCACGGCCGCCGACCCGGTGGAGTTCGGCTGGCTGTACAGCTACTCGCCGTATCACCGCGTCCGTCCCGGCACCGAATACCCGGCTGTGCTGTTCACCGTGTTCGACGGCGACACCCGCGTCGACCCGTTGCACGCCCGCAAGATGGCCGCTGCGCTGCAAGAAGCCACCAGCGGTGACGCGCAGACCCGCCCGATCCTGATCCGCGCCGAGGGGCAGGTGGGACACGGCGCGAGGGCGGTGTCCAAGTCGGTCGAGCTCGGCGCCGATCAGTTGGGATTCCTCGCCGAGATGCTGGGCCTGGACGTGCGATGAGCCACAACGTCGTCGTGGCTGACATCGTCGGCGCCGAACGGTTCACCGCTGAGTGGTGGCGCGACACGATGCTCGGCGTTCCGCTGCGGCTGCTCGCCTTGGTCCTCATCGCCCTGATCGTCCGCTACATCCTGCACAAACTGATCAAGCGGCTGGTCGCGCGGACAGTCGATCGCCCGCCGCCCAAGGAGGTGCTGGGCTCCACGCAGGCAGCGCGCATCGTCTTCGGTAGCACGGGTGCCTATTCCGAGCGCCGGGCGCTGCGCGCTCAGACGATGGGCTCGGTGCTGCGCAGCATCGTGACGATCACCATCGGGGCGATCGTGATCGTGATGGCGCTGGACATTCTCGGCTACTCCATCGGCCCGGTCCTGGCCTCGGCGGGCATCGCCGGCGTCGCACTCGGGTTCGGGGCGCAGAACCTCGTGAAAGACTTCCTGGCCGGCGCGTCGATGCTGCTGGAAGACCAGTACGGCGTGGGTGACGTCGTCGACATGGGCGAGGCTTCCGGCGTGGTCGAGGCGGTGAGCCTGCGCGTGACGCGGCTGCGCTCGATCGACGGCACGGTCTGGTACGTCCGCAATGGCGAGGTGATGCGCCTGGGCAACTCCAGCCAGGACTGGGCTCGCGCCGTCATCGACGTCGCCGTGGCCTACGAGTCCGACACCGCCCAGGTGCGACGGCTGCTCGAACAGGTCGCCGTCGAACTGTCCACCGAGGACACCTGGAGCGACCTCATCCTCGAAGAACCCGAGGTGTGGGGGGTCGAGCAGCTGGACGTCGACCGGATCATCATCCGGCTGGTGGTCAAGACCCGCCCGCTCGAGCAGTGGAAGGTCGCCCGCGAGCTGCGCGAGCGGATCAAGCGGCGCTTCGACCTCGAAGGTATCGAGATCCCACTGCCGCAGCGCTCGTTGTGGATCAGGCAGGAGGGCCCAGCCGACGCCGCCGCGCCCACTCCCCCGGCCGAGCCGACCGCCGACACCCCCGACGAGCAGGAGCGCAAGGCCTCCCGCCCGCCGGAGCGCGAGGTCGGCTCGCCCTGAGCTCAGGCCAGCGCGGCGTCGAGCGTGATGGTCGTGCCCTTCAGCGCCTGGCTGACCGGGCAGCCTTCCTTGGCTTCCTCGGCGGCGGCGACGAAGTCCTCTTCGGACATGCCCGGCACCACGCCCCGGACGGTGATCTTGATGCCGGTGATGCCTTCACCCGGCTGGAACGTCACGTCCGCGGAGGTCTCCAGCGACGTCGGCGGGGTGCCCGCCTTCGCCAACCCGTTCGAGAACGCCATCGAGAAGCAGGACGAGTGAGCTGCAGCGATGAGCTCCTCCGGCGACGTCTTGCCGCCGGGCTCCTCGGTCCGCGCCGGCCAGCTGACGTCGTAGGTGCCCAGCCCCGACGAGTCGAGGGTGACGCGTCCACTCCCCTCGAACAGCGAGCCTTCCCAGCGCGTCGTGGCGGTGCGAGTCGTAGCCATGAATCGTCCTCTCGTGTGCGATGTTCCCAGGTCACTTCCATCCTGCCCGGTCGGGTGTCGCCGTGCGTAGCCGCACCCCGCTTTGCATCGGCTGACTCCCCGGGCCGAGGATGGACGGTGTGAGCACGCGCCTGGACAACTTCTACGACGCCATCGGCGGACACGACACGTTCGCCAAGCTGGTCCACCGCTTCTACCAAGGGGTGGCCGAGGACCCCCTGCTGCGCCCGATGTACCCCGAAGAGGACCTGGGCCCGGCCGAACAGCGTCTGCTGATGTTCCTCGAGCAGTATTGGGGCGGCCCCACCACGTACTCCGAGCAACGCGGGCACCCCCGGCTGCGGATGCGGCACATGCCGTTCCAGGTCACGCCCACCGCCCGCGACCGCTGGCTACACCACATGCGGGTCGCCGTCGACGAGCTCGACCTGGCCCCGGTTCACCGCGACACATTGTGGGACTACCTCGAGCGTGCAGCCTTCTCATTAGTCAACACGTTCGAAGAGTAGATTCACCGGGTGCTCGGAAGCGCCCGTTTCGTCCGTCGTCGTGCCTCAGGGCATGCCGGCGTTTTGTTGACGGCCTCGCTGACCGCGCTCGTCACCGCCGTGCTGTTGGTTTCAGCGACGGTCCTGGCACCTGAGGTCGCGCAGAACGCGCTGAACCGGACCCTCGCCGACACCGACGCCACCATGACCGCGTCCACCGGCTTCGACGAACGGTGGCCCGAGCTCGACCAGTCCGTCCGCACGGCCGTCAGCGACGCCGGTCCGATCGAGTCCATCACGGCGACGATCAGCACCACGGCTTTCACCATGCCGGATGCGGAGGAGAACACGCGGCTGGCGCTCGGCTACGTCGAGGACGCCGAGTCGCGGGCACATCTGACGACCGGACGCTGGCCAGACGACGACGCCCAGCACGTCGAGACCGCGGTGCACGCCGCAGCCCTGGACGCCCTCGGCCTGCAGCCGGGCGACGTCATGACCCTGCACCCGCTCACCGGATCGCGGACCCCGGTGGAGGTCACCGTCGTCGGCGGGTACGAACCGCAGGACGCGGTGGACCCGGTCTGGCACGGTCACGGCACCGGGATACGTCCCGCCCCGGGCGACGGCTTCACCGTCATCGGGCCGCTGCTGTTCCAGCGCGACGACATGGTGAATCGCATCGCCCCGGCCACGGCCACGACGCAATGGCTGCTGCCGCTGGCCGCCGGCGAGGTCACGCTAGACGACGCCGATGCGGTCACCGCCGCGCTGCGCGCCTTGGCCGGCGATCTGTCGGACTTGCGCGCCGGCGACTTCGGCCAGCAGATGGCCGTCGACGGCGAGGTCGCAGCGCTGGTCGAGCGTGCTGGTGCCGCGGCTTCCTCCACGCGGGCGATCCTGCTCGTCGTCGTCGCCATGCTCACCGTCCTGGGGATCTGGGCGCTGGCCTTCACCGCTCGGCTCGTCGCGGCCGGGAGGGCCGCGGGCACCGCGCTCCTACGCGCCCGAGGAGTCCGCGAAGGCCGGCTGCTGCGGTGGTCGTTCCTGGGCGCCGCGCTGCCTGCGGTGGGCGTCGCTGCCGTGGCGCCGCTGGTGGCTGACGTGCTGCTCGACGGCTCCGCGCTGACGGCACCGGCCTGGCTGGCCTCGATCGCCGTCGGCGTGCTGTGGCTGCTGCTCATGGTGTCCGCCGACCTGCGCGCCGGCCGGTCCGTCGCGAGCGTCGCCACAGCGGCGGCCCGGCCCCGGCGCGCCGCCGCGCAACGAGCCGGGCTCGACCTGGTGCTCCTGGGGCTCGGGATCCTCGGGCTACAACAGCTACGTCGACCACCGGAGGAGTCTCCCGAGGTGGTCCTGGTCGTGGCTCCGGCGCTGGTCGTTCTCGCCGGTTCGGTCGTCCTCGCCCGCGCGCTGCCCTGGATCGCCCGTGCTGCTGCCGCGCTCGGCAGCGCCGGCGCCGGCATCGCCGCGATGCTCGGTACGCAGGAGACCGCCCGGCGCACCGCACGCCATCTGGCCGCCGGTGTGCTCGTCGTGCTGGCCATCACCGTGTCGGTCTTCTCCGCGACCACGCAGGCCACGTGGGACGCTTTCCGCGCCGACACGGTCGCGCTCACCGAACCGGCCGATGTCCGGCTGACGCCCGCGGCAACCACCGACGACGATCTCGGCACGCGGCTCCAAGACCTGCCTGGCGTCGAGGCCGCCATGGCGGTGGTGCGCACGTCGTTCCGCGACGACGGCACCCCCGTCGACGTGGTCGGGGTCGACCCGGCAACGGCCGCCACGGTGATGCGCTGGGACGCCGATCTGGCCGGAGGGGACCCCGCCCAGCGCCTCGACCTGCTCAGCGGCGCCTCGAGCCCAGGCTCCCTCACCGCCATGGTGACCGACGATCTGGCCGACCGGTTCGGCCTGGCCGAAGGCGACGACATCGATCTCCCCCTCAGCGCCGGGACGCGCGTGGGCGTCCACGTTGCGGCCGTCGTCACCGCTGTTCCCGGGACCACGCATCCAGCGGCGATCCTGACCGACGCCGAATCCCTCTCGGCACTCGGTGCCGCAGCGTCCAGCGAATGGTGGTTGGCCACCAGCGACGACGGCCAGGACGCCGCAGCCGCGGCCATCGACCTGCCCGGCGTCAATGCGGCGGCCACCCACGCCGACGCCCTCGACCAGGCGCGGCAGGATCCGTCGTCGGCCGGCATCGGGACGGGGCTGACAGCCGGGCTCGCGTTCGCCGCCGTGTTCGTGCTCATCGGAGTCGTGGTGCACACCGTGACGTCGTTCCAGTCCCGCTCGACGGAGTATGCGCTGCTGCGCGCCATCGGACTCGGCCGGCGCAGCGCCACCGGCTCGGTCACCGTCGAGCATGCCGTCCTGCTCGGCTTCGCCACCCTGACCGGCCTCGGGCTGGGGCTCGTGGTCGCCTGGCTCGTGGTGCCGCACGCCGTGGGCGGGCTGGCCGGGCTGCCGGAGGTCCCGCCGTTGCGGCTGTCGGTGCCGTGGGGAACCATCGCCGTACTGACCGGCGCCGTCGTCGCGTTGGCAGCGATCCTGATCGCGGTGCAGGCCATACTCACCAGGCGGCTGGACGTGGCCGCTGTCCTGCGGGAAGGCGGGTAGGTCTGGTGAGCATCTGGACGCTGCTCAAGCGTGGCCTGCTGACGCATCGCACCGCGGCCATCGTGTTGGCCCTGGTGGTGGGGGTGGGCGCCTTCCTCGGTGCCGCGGGACCGCGGTGGATCGACGACCGCTTGGACCACACCTTGCAGGAGACCATCGCCGGCTCCGGCGACACCGCACAGGTCTCGGCCCGCGAAACCAGCGACGTCATTCCGGCCCGGTTCGACAGCGAGATCGAGGACCTGCGCGAATCGGTCGCACCGGAGCTCGGTGACCTGCTCGGCGCAGGACGCTGGTCGGTGTCCACCGGCGCACGGTCCTTCGGCACGCTCAACGACTCTGTCGTCGACGACGGGCTGCGCCCCCGGCGGCTGGAGGTCCGGGTTCCGGACGCCCTGGACCGGCTCGTCGAGGTCGTCGACGGCGATCTGCCCGCCTCGGTCGACAACACCGCCGACGCCAGCATCATCGACGTGGTGGCGACGCGGCCGGTGGCCGAGGCGCTGCGGCTCGAGATCGGCGACGTCGTGAGCTTCGAGCGGCGCGAACCCGCAGGCATCCAGGCTGTCGATCCGAACGAGTCGGCGCGCACCCCGGCGGTGCGGCTGACCGGTCTGATCGAGCCGACCGACCCCGGCGATCCGTTCTGGTCCGACGCCCGCGTGGCGCTCGAGCCCGACCTCGGAGCGCCCGGCGCCGAGCCGCGGATCACCACCGGCGCCCTGATCGGCCGGCGCGACGTGCTCCAGCCGTGGCTCACGGCGACCGCCGACACCGTCGACACCGAGTGGCATGTCGCGATCGATCCCGCGCGAGCCGACAACTCCGAGGTCGAGGCCGTCGTCGCGGAGCTTCGCCGACTCTCGACGGCGACGATGTGGTCCAGCGGCCTGGTCGACACGCTCGAGCGATACCCCGCACAGCGCTCGGCCGCTGAAGGCGTCGTCGGGTTCGGCATGATCTCGATGGCGGCCCTGTGTGTCACGTTGACGCTGCTGTCCGCCCGGTTCCTGGCCGAGCGCCGTCGTGATGAGGCCCTGCTGGCCCGCACGCGCGGGGCGACGTCCGTCGCGGTGGCCCGGTTGCTGGTCCTGGACGCGCTGGTGCTGTCCGTTCCGGCCACGCTGGTGGGTGCGCTCGCGGCCGTGCTCGTCGTTCCCGGCGGGTGGAGTGGGCTCGGCACGCTGCTCACCGCCGTGCCCGCGGTGGTCGCCGTGCTGGCGGTGCCGGTCATGACGATCCGAGCCGCCCGCGGTGCGCCGGCCGCAGCCGACGAGCGCGCGGACGTGGCGGCGCTGCGGCCCTCGGCGCGCCGCCTGGTCGGTGAGGCCGCAGCCGTCGTCGTGGCCGGGCTCGGGCTGTGGCTCGCCGGGACCCGCCAGCCCGGTGCCGGCGTCGACCCGGTGGTCTCGCTGGTGCCCATCGTCGTCGCCGGCGCGACCGGCCTGGTGATCTTCCGCGCGATGCCGTACCTGCTCGCCGCGCTCATGCCGGTGTTGCGCCGCACCGAGACGCTCACCGCGTTCCTCGCCGTCACGCGCGCGGCGCGGGCGCCGGCCCACGCCGTGTTGCCGGTCATCGCCTTGCTCGTCGCGATCGGCGTGGCCACGTTCGGCGGCACCGTCCGCGCCAGCGTGGACGACGCCCGCCACACCTCGTCGTGGAACGCCGTCGCCGCTGATGCCGTGGTCACTGCGGACGCCATCCGCGTCGACCAGGAGCAGATCACCTCGATACCCGGTGCCGACGCCATCGCCACCGGCACGGTCTTTCCGTTTCAGCGGCCGATCAACCTCGACAACGGCCGGGCCACCGGGCTCGACGTCCTGGCCGTCGACGTGCCTGCGTGGCAGGAGGTCACCGCGTCGGCGCCGGGTCGGCCCGACGTGTTGGCCGCGCTGTCCGGCCCGACGGAGTCCGGCGCGCCGGCCGCGGTGCTCAAGGGCCGGGTCGACGTCGTCGATGTGGGCGACCAGCTGGAGGTCACGCTGAACAAGGACACCACCGCCGTGGTCGAGGTGGTGGCGATGTTCGCCGACGTTCCCGGCTCCACGTCCGGCACGACCCTGGTCATGCCGCTCGCGCCGGTGGCCGATGCGGCACAGCCGTGGCCGGACGTCATGTACATCAGCGGCGAGGTAGCCGCGGAGTCCGTCGCGAGCACGCTGGGCATCGCCACCGACGACGTCTCGTTGCGTGCAGACGTGCTCGAATCCATCTACGGCGACAGCGTGCTCAACGCGGTGCTCGACGTGTTCATGATCGTCACGGTGGTCAGCGCCGTGCTGGCGGCTGCGGCCGCGGTGATGAGCCTGGCCATCGGAGAACGGGTGCGCGCGTACGGCCTGTCCGTGCTCCGCACGATGGGGCTGACGACGCGGCAGTCCGCCGTGCTGACGGCTTCGGACGTCATACCGGTGTCGGTCGTGGCCGCGGCGGCCGGCATCGGCGTCGGGACGGGAGTCGGCCTGGTCATCGCGGATGCGCTCGACCTGGGTGCCTTGTCCGGCGCGTTGTCCGGCGGCGCCATGCAGGCCGTGACGGACCTGCCGTCGGCCGCGGTAGCGGCGGCCGCGGTCCTCGGGGCTGTCGTGCTGGGCATCGTGGGCGCCGTGGTCAGCGGGCAGAGACGAACGGAGGTGCTGCGCTCATGACGAACGGGTCCAGCGAGTACGACATCGTGTGCGACAACCTGGTCCGGATCTATCAGACCGAGGGCGTCGAAGTCGTCGCCTTGCAAGGGCTCGACTTGCTGGTGAAGCCGGGCGAGCTGCTCGCCGTGGTGGGCGCCTCGGGGTCCGGGAAGTCGACACTGCTCAACATCTTGTCCGGCAACGACGTCCCCACAGCGGGGCGGGCCACCGTCGCAGGCCACGACCTGCTCGAGATGTCGGGCAGCAACCGCGCCGCCTACCGGCGCGACGTCGCCGGATTCGTCTGGCAACAGACGGCCCGCGGACTCATGCCGTTCCTCACCGCGGCCGAGAACATCGCCCTCCCGCTGCTGATCAACTCGATGTCCCGCGCCGAGCGGACCGCCCGTGCGCACGAACTGCTCGAACTGCTGGGCATCGCCTACTGCGCCGACCGCCGCCCGAAGGAGATGTCCGGCGGCGAGCAACAACGCTGCGCCATCGCCGTCGCCGTCGCCAACCAACCGCGTGTGCTGTTCGCCGACGAGCCGACCGGCGAGCTCGACTCAGCCACGGCCGACGACGTCTTCGCTGCCCTGCGCCGTACCAACGAGGAGCTCGGCACCACGGTGGTGGTCGTCACCCACGACCCCGGCGTGGCCGAGCACGTCGACCGTACGGTCGCCATCCGGGACGGTCGCACCTCCAGCGAGACGCTGCGGCGTACCGAGCTGACTGCCGAGGGACACGAACGAGTGGTCGCCGAGGAGTACGCCGTGCTCGACCGTGCAGGGCGCGTGCAGCTTCCGCGGGAGTTCGTCGCCCAGCTCGGCCTGCGAGACCGGGTCCGCCTCGAACTCGAACCCGACCACGTCGGACTGTGGCCCGGCCATGCCGGGCAGGACGGGGAACGCCGATGAACCCGATGGTGACCGCCGACGACGTGATCCGTCGATACCAGCGCGGCCCCGACACCGTCGAAGCGCTGGCCGGCGTCACCCTGTCCGTGGCCCCCGGCGAGCTCGTCGCGCTCGTCGGCCGCTCCGGGTCGGGCAAGACGACGCTGCTCAACCTGATCGGCGGGCTCGACCGGCCCGACGGGGGCGAAATCACCGTCGACGGCGGCAAGCTCGGCTCCATGGACGAAACCGCGCTCCTGCGGCTGCGCCGGGAACGCATCGGGTTCGTCTTCCAGGCCTTCGGGCTGCTCCCCTACCTCTCCGCCCGCGAGAACGTCGGCGTTCCGCTGCGGATGCTGCGCACCCCGGCCGCCGAACGCGACCGGCGCGTCGACGAGCTGCTGCGCGTCGTCGGCCTCGAAGCCCACGCCGAGCAGCGTCCGGCCGAGCTGTCCGGTGGGCAGCAACAACGCGTCGCCATCGCGCGCGCCCTGGCCACCGAACCCGGCCTGCTGCTCGCCGACGAGCCGACGGGCCAGCTGGACTCCGAGACCGGCCACACGGTCATCGGGCTGATGCGTGACCTGGTGCACAACGCCGGCAGCGCCGCCCTCGTGGCGACCCACGACCCCAGCGTCGTCGCGTACGCCGATCGCGTCCTGCACCTGCAGGACGGACGTATCACCGACCCGGACTGAGCCTCAGCCGCGGCGCTCCACGATGCCGCGCGCGAAAGCTGCCTGCCCGACGTGCTGGCAGTCGTCGTTGATCACGCTGACCAGCCGGACCCCCAGCGACACTGCCGGTGTCCACGACTCGTCGACGATGCGGTCGAGGTCGGCGTCGGACAGCCCCTCGACGAACGACCGCGTCCGCGCGTGCACGGCGTCGTGGTAGCCGCTGAGCAGCTCAGCGCTCACCTTGACCGCCGCGACGTCGTCGCTGGTGTGACCATAACCCGTGGCGGCGGCGTCGAACGGCAGCCCGAAGCGGTCGGCCCACCCCTCGGCCGTCCACGCCTGGTCGATTCCGGCGACGTCGGAGACGTGATCGTCCTGGACTCTCGTCAGGTGCCAGACCAGCCAGGCGATCGAGTTCGCTTTCGGGTCGAGCCGTACGGCGAGCTGATCCACCGACAACCCGTCGACCGCAGCGTGCACACTCTGCCGGATCCGGTCGAACGCGTCGGCGAGCAGGTCGGCACTTCTCACGTCCATCACTCCTCACGATGTACCGCGCGGTTCACGCCCGGTTTGACAACCACCGGGCCACCCTGGCTTAGGGTGGTTCCCTGTGACTCAGGCTTCGCACGACTGGTGGCGCAACGCCGTCATCTACCAGGTCTACATCCGTTCGTTCGCTGACGGTACCGGCGACGGCGAGGGCGACATCGCCGGTCTTCGGAATCGGTTGCCCTATCTGCACGACCTCGGCGTCGACGCGCTGTGGATCAACCCGTGGTACCCGTCGCCGCTGAACGACGGCGGCTACGACGTCGCCGACTTCCGCGACATCGACCCGCGCTTCGGCGACTTGTCCCAGGCCAAGGCGCTTTTGGACGAGGCGCACGGGCTGGGGCTGCGCATTCTGCTCGACATCGTCCCCAATCACAGCTCTTGGGATCACGAGTGGTTCAAGCAGGCTCTCGCGGCGGAGCCCGGTTCACCGGAACGGGCGCGGTACATCTTCCGCGACGGTCGCGGTCCGAACGGCGACGAGCCGCCGAACAACTGGCGCAGCGTGTTCGGCGGGTCAGCGTGGGAACGGATCACCGAACCGGACGGCTCACCCGGCCAGTGGTACTTCCACATCTTCGACGTCTCCCAGCCGGACTTCGACTGGTCCAACCCCGAGGTGCGCGCTGAGTTCCTCGACATCCTGCGGTTCTGGTTCGACCTCGGGGTCGACGGCTTCCGCATCGACGTCGCCCACGGCATGGTCAAGGACATGACCAAGCCCGACATCCCCTACGACGAGTCGGGCCTGCTCGACCGGCCGAAGATCGCCGACCACCCGTTCTTCGACCGCGACGGCGTGCACGAGATCTACCGCGGCTGGCGGGAGCTGGCCGACTCCTACGATCCGCCGCGGCTCTACGTGGCCGAAGCCTGGGTGGAACCACCGGAGCGCCTGGCCCGCTACGTGCGCGACGACGAGCTGCACAGCGCGTTCAACTTCGACTACCTGAAGGCGGCGTGGTCAGCCTCGGACCTGCGGCGTTCGATCGACGAATCGGTCACCGTGCTGGCCTCGGTGGGCGCGCCGGCCACCTGGGTTCTGGAGAATCACGACGTCGAGCGCGTGGTCACCCGGTACGGGCGCGAGGTCACCGCCGCCGGCGAGGGCAGCAGCCGCATCGCCGACGGCCCGGTCGACGAGCGGCTCGGGCGGCACCGGGCGCGCGCGGCGGGGCTGCTGATGCTGGCCCTGCCCGGCGGGGCGTACATCTATCAGGGTCAGGAGCTCGGCCTTCCCGAGGTGCTCGACCTGCCCGAGGACGCGCTACAGGACCCGGTGTGGGAGCGCTCCGGACGCACTCGTCGCGGCCGGGACGGCTGCCGCGTACCGCTGCCCTGGACCATCGACGGCCCTTCGTACGGCTTCGGCTCCGACGGGTCCTGGCTGCCGCAGCCCGACGGCTGGGGCGCGCTGTCGGTCGAGGCCGCCGAGGCCGATCCCGGCTCGATGCTGCACTTGTACCGGACCGCTCTGCGGATGCGTCGTGACATTCCCGCCGCCGAGCCGGTGGACTGGATCCAGGTCGACAACCCGGACGTCCTCGCCTTCCGGCGCGGGACCGGCTTCGTCTGCGTCGTGAACCTCGGCGCACAGCCCGTCGCGTTGCCCGACCATCGCCAGGTGCTCCTGCTCAGTGGTGAGCTCACCGAGGACGGCATGCTGCCCACGGACACCACGGCCTGGTTGGCGACCTGACGGTCGATCGCGTCACAGCATCTGGCGCATGTCAGCCACGCGACCGCCCGGTAATACTCCAGCCAGTGGTCTTAACTCCGGGCGGTCATCCAAAGCCCATGGATCAGCACGATCGGCGCGGCATTGGTCGTCTGCTCGCTCATGATGTCCCTCCCATAGGGGGATGCAGCCATCGTCGTCCCCACGGGCAGCGGCCGCAACACCCCGCCGAGATCAAGTCGCAGGCGCCGATCTACCTCGGGGTCGTCGCACACGAGGCGAGGCGCCTGCCCCGACGCTAAACCCCGCAGCCACGCCGAGTCGCGGCGTTATGACGCCGGTACCGGCTCATGATCGCGGCAGGCGGTATCGCCAGCGCCGCCAACGCCTCATGATCTCGCCATAGGGGCGATCATGAGGCCGACGTGGTCCTTGCCACGCTGATGATGAGTCACTCGCGGCGTTATGACGCCGCTACCGGCTCATGATCGCAGCAGCCGGTATCGCCAGCGCCGCCAACGCGATGGCGACGGGACCATCGACATGCAGGTCGTCCTACTGGAATATGAAGATCACGAGTGGGGCGACAAGCTCCCAGTGACCGAGGGGCGGGGGCGAGTAGCTCGCGGCGCTCCGTATCGGACCTCACCCTGTTCAGCACTCGCGATGAGGGCAAGCGCGGTTCCCCGTCGCCCGGCAGCCCAAAGGCACTAGGCGTACACCCCGCACCGTGCGTCAATCTGGGCGGAACGACGCGTGGCGGGCGAGTCCGGGAGCGAGTCACAGGCCTGTCGCCGCGTGTCGATGGCGGTGCGGCAGCCGGATACCTGTGCACCTTTTAGAGGGCGAACAGGGACAGCCCGCTGCGGGCCAGTACGGCACCGTTCGGGGCGTCCAGGCGCCACCACGCTCCCACCGACCGCAACACCACGGCGCCCGACCCGCTGAGGAAGCCGTACGACGACGCCGCGTGGGCCAGCCGCAGGGGCACCCCGGCTTCGAGTTCGCGGTCCCAGATCTCGGTCGCCAGCCCCTCCAGTGCGGCGCGGCCGGCACGCAGCGAAGCGCCCTCGGCCACCACGGGAGCGCGCTGCTTGAACTCCTCGACGCCCTGCTCCACCCGCGCGACGACCTCGTCGACGTCGAGCCGGGCCAGCTCGGACCACCCCGAACGCGGCGGCAGGCTGGTGGCCCACCGCAGAGCGGGCAACGCGGGGGGCAAGTCGAGCTCGTTGCTCGCCCCGGCGACGCGCGCGGCCAACGTCGCCGCCTCGACCACCACATCGAGTTCGACCGGTTCGGCCAGGGCCACGGCCCGCAAAGCCAACGCGTCGAACGGCGTCTCGGCGAAGCACCCGGCCACCGAGCCGGACGACACCATCCGGATCACCGCTTCGGGCTCGAAGTTCGCCACCCGGTGCGCAAAAGTGGCCAGATCCGCTGCTGCTCCCGGGTCGACAGGTTTCAGCGTCGTCATGCCGGCACCTCGGTGAAGCGCTCCAGGACGGCACGGTCCTGCGGGGTCAGCGGGCGCGGCTGCTCCGCCCCGCCGTCGAACGACACCAGTGTGCCGCTCGCCCGGGCGAACACCGTCTTCTCGTCAGCCACCTCGTAGGCCAGGTCGAACGACGACGTACCGATGCGCGTCACCCAGACCGACACCTGCAAAGGTTCGGAACGAAACGGCACCGGTGCCAGATAGTCGATGGTCTGGTGAACCACCACAGCGCCCTCGTGCGGGCGCTGGCCGTAAGCCAGGTAGCGATGCGCGAAATCGACCCGCGCCTCCTGGAGGTATTCGGCGAACGTCACATTGTTGACATGACCGAAGGCATCGAGATCGTCGAAACGCACTGAGCACTCGTAGACGTGCCTCATACCGCCGTCCTTCCCGGCATCGGGCCGTCTGCTTCGAGAAACTCGGCCAGAACCCGACGTTCGCGGTCCGACACCCGGCGTGGCCGCGCGTCCTCCAAGTCGTAGGGGACAAGCACACTCGACGCGACCGCGTACACCGTGCGGACGTCGTCATCGACATCGAGAACCTCGTACCCCAGCGTGAACGAGGCGGTCCCGATAGTGCTCACCCAGGTCTCCACCCGGACCGAGCCGGCCCGGAAGTGCAGCGGCGCGCGGTAGCCTATCTCGTGCCGAGCCACGACCACCCCCTCGATCAGCTCCTCAGCTCCATGCAGCGGAGCGTGCACGAACAGCATGTCCACCCGGGCTTCTTGCAGATAGCGCAGATAGACGACATTGTTGACGTGGCCGAGGGCGTCCATGTCGGCCCATCGCAGGGGTACGTGAGTGACGTGTCGAGGCACCGTCCCATCCTGCCGTACGCAACAACCGGCCGAGTTGCCGCATCAAAGCGGCCATTCGGCCTTGTCTCGACCCCGGCACCATGCAACAGTGACAACTCGTGGTAAAGAAGATCTCCGATGAGAGGGATGAGGTGCGAGTGAACCGTGTGCAAGCACTGGCATGCGTGAGTGCGTGCCCGCTTGTCAGGACGCCCTCATGACCTTCCTCGAATACCTCGAAACGCGCCAGGAGCATCTCCTCGAGCTCACCATCGAACACATCGTCATCGTGGTCGAGGCCATTGTGATCGCCACGGTGATCGGGCTCGTGCTGGGCATCCTCACCTATCAGACCCGCCGCCCGCGCGAGATCGTCCTCGCGATCACCGGCACGTTCCTCACCATTCCGTCACTGGCATTGTTCGGCCTGTTCATCGTCTGGATCGGGCTGGGGACCGCGCCGGTGCTCATCGCGCTGGTCATGTATGCGCTGCTGCCGATCGTGCGCAACACCATCGTCGGCCTGCGCGAGGTCGACCCCTCGGTCGTGGAGTCCGCGCAGGGCATGGGGATGAACCGGGTACAGCGGCTGCTGCGTATCGAACTGCCGCTGGCCTGGCCGGTGGTCATCGCCGGCATGCGGGTGTCGACGCTGGTCGTCCTCGGCATCGCGGCGATCGGGGCTTACATCAACGGCCCCGGCCTGGGTAACGACATCTTCACCGGCCTGGCCAGGATCGGCACGAGCACCGCGGTCTATGTCGTGCTCGGCGGCATGCTGGGCATCCTCATCCTGGCGGTCCTGTTCGACCTGCTCTACGTGCTCATCTTTCGACTCACGACCTCACGAGGCCTGCGATGAACGAATCGACGAACGGCCCCGCCAAGATCCGGCTCGAGAACCTCGTCAAACGGTTCCCCGGCCAGGCCAAACCCGCGGTCGACTCGCTGAGCATGGAGATTCCCGAAGGCGAGATCGTCATCCTCGTCGGGCCGTCGGGGTGCGGCAAGACGACCACGATGAAGATGATCAACCGGCTCATCGAGCCGACGTCGGGGCGGATCTTCCTCGAGGATGAAGACGTCACCAAGGTCGACGCCGACCAGCTGCGCCGACGTATCGGCTACGTCATTCAGCAAATCGGCTTGTTCCCGCACATGACCATCGCTCAGAACATCGCCACGGTCCCGCGGATGCTCGGCTGGAAACGTGATCGCATCGCCGCCCGCGTCGACGAACTGCTCGAGACCGTCGGCATGGATCCCGCGACGTATCGCGGGCGGTATCCCAAGGAGCTGTCCGGCGGACAGCGCCAGCGCATCGGCGTCGCCCGCGCCATGAGCGCCGACCCGGACGTCATGCTGATGGACGAACCGTTCGGCGCCATCGACCCGATCACCCGCGACCGGCTGCAGAACGAATTTCTCCGACTGCAAGCGGAGATGAAGAAGACGATCATCTTCGTCACGCACGACATCGACGAGGCCATCAAGATGGGCGATCGCATCGCGATCCTGCGCGAGGGCTCGCACATCGCTCAGTTCGACACACCTGAGCAGATCCTCGTCCACCCGGCGGACGATTTCGTGGCTGACTTCATCGGCCGGGGCGCCTCGCTGAAGCGGCTCGGTCTCAGCCGCGTCCACGACATCGAGCTCAGCGAATGGCCGACCGTTCGCGAAGACGCCTCGCGCAGTGAGGCGCTGCGGGTCATCGAAGGCAGCGACAAATCGTCGGCGCTGGTCCTGGATTCGGCGAACCGGCCGCGACGCTGGGTGGCCGCCGAGCACTTGCGCCGCGCCGGTGAGGAACCACTGGGCAGCATCGGGTTGCCCACCGACGCCGTCGTCCAGCCGCACGCCACCTTGAGCGATGCGCTGAACGAGATGCTGACCGCCCGCTACAGCTGCGCCATCGTCGTCGGCAACGACGGCGCCTACCTCGGCATCGTCGACATCGACACCATCAACGATGCGATGCGCTCCATGCGAAGCGTGGAACGCGGGCGCATGCGCGACCGGCTGATCGGCGAAGACGATCACGCCACCGAGGTCGGCGAGTGACCATGACGACCGTCGGCAGCCCTTCGATCAGGGACCCCGAAGCCGGCCAGACGCCGCCTCCCGCCAGGCACCGGGGTTTGGGTGGATATCTGTTCATGCCGGCAGCACTGCTCGCGGTGCTGATCGTGCTGTACCTGTGGGTCAGCGGCCAGGAACTGGACAGCACCGAGCAGCGGCGTATCAACGCCGACAACATCACCACCGTCGTGCGCGAACACATCGAGCTCGCCGTGCTCTCGACGGTCTTGGTCCTGGTGATCGCCATCCCGTTGGGGATCGTGCTGACCCGTCCCGCGCTGGCCAAGGTGACCCGCCCGGCGATCGCGGTGTTCAACATCGGCCAAGCACTGCCCACCATCGGCGTCCTGGTGCTGTTCGCCGTGGTCTGGGACATCGGGTTCTGGCCCGTCATCGTCGCGCTGGTCGCCTACACGGTGCTGCCGGTCCTCCGGAACACCATGGTCGGACTTCAACAGGTGGACGAGTCGGTCATCGAGGCCGCCCGCGGCATGGGGATGTCACGGGCAGCCGTCCTGGGCCGTATCGAACTGCCACTGGCCGTGCCGATCATCATGGCCGGCGTCCGGACGGCCTTGGTCATCAACGTCGGTACGGCGACCTTGGCGGCGTTCGTCGATGGCGGCGGACTCGGTACCTTGATCGTTTCGGGTACCGCTGCCGGCCGTGATCTGATCATCATCGTGGGCGCGGTGCTCACGGCCGTGTTGGCTTTGACCATCGACTATCTCGCCGGCATCGCAGAGGACGTCATGCGGCCACGGGGGCTCTGACGACCGACGACGGAAGGAACAGGATCATGCATATCAGGACCGGGATTGTCCGCACCTTCACGCTGCTCGCCGCGACCTCACTCGTACTCGTGGGGTGCGGCGACGACGATGACGGTGGCTCGGGCGGGGACGGCGACCTGTCGGGTGCCTCGCTGACGGTCGGCTCCAAGGAGTTCAACGAGCAGGTCCTGTTGGGGCAGATCGCGATCATCGCACTCGAGGAGGCCGGCGCCGACGTGCAGGACCAGACCGGCATTCAGGGCTCGGAGAACGTCCGCGCCGCCCTGACCTCCGGTGAGATCGACCTCTACTGGGAGTACACCGGTACGGGCTACACGGTCCATCTCGGGCACGACGCCGCCGACGCCCCTACCGACTCCGCGGAGCTCTTCGATCAGGTTGCCACCGAGGACGCCGAGAACGGCGTGGTGTGGCTCGATCCTGCAGAAGCGAACAACACCTACGGCATCGCCGCAGCGGCAGACACGGCCGAAGAACTCGGCGTAGAGACCCTGACGGACTACGCCGCCCTGGCCAACAAGGACCCTGAAGCCGCCTCGCTGTGTGCCGCGGCGGAGTTCCTCGACCGCGCGGACGGCTGGCCCGGCCTCGAGAAGGCCTACGGCTTCGATCTTCCGGATTCTCAGATCGCGGAGATGGACGAGGATGTCATCTACGCGCGGCTGCCGCAGTCCGACCCGTGCAACTTCGGCGAGGTGTTCGAGACCGACGGGCGAATCGTCGGTAACGATCTCCAGGTGATCGAGGACGACAAGTCGTTCTTCGTGAAGTACAACATCGCGATGACCGTGCGGCAGGAAACGCTCGACCAGTACCCGGCGATCGAGGACGTCTTCGCACCCATCTCGGAGCTGCTGACCAACGAGACGATGCAGGAGCTCAACGCCCGTGTCGACGTGGACGAGGAGTTTCCCGAGGACGTCGCCCGCGACTTCCTGGAGCAGAACGATCTGATCTGAGCCGGACCCTCGACAGCGACGGGCCGTGCCGCCCGAACGTGGGCGGCACGGCCCGAGGTCTGTGTAGTCGCCGCTTCTGTAGGGGCGCCGCCGTCAGTCGCGGCTGAGCTTGCGGTACGTGACGCGGTGCGGCCGGGCCGCGTCGACGCCGAGCCGCTCGACCTTGTTCTTCTCGTACGACTCGAAGTTCCCTTCGAACCAGAACCACTTGGCCGGGTCTTCGTCGTTGCCTTCCCACGCCAGGATGTGCGTGGCGATGCGGTCGAGGAACCACCGGTCGTGCGAAGTGACCACAGCGCAGCCCGGGAACTCCAGCAGCGCGTTCTCCAGCGACTGCAACGTCTCGACGTCGAGGTCGTTGGTCGGCTCGTCCAGCAGGATGAGGTTTCCGCCCTGCTTGAGGGTCAGTGCCAGGTTGAGCCGGTTGCGCTCGCCACCGGAGAGCACCCCGGCCGGCTTCTGCTGGTCAGGCCCCTTGAACCCGAACGCCGCCACGTACGCCCGGCTGGGCATCTCGACGTTGCCGACCTTGATGTGGTCGAGCTCGTCGGAGACGACCTGCCAGACGTTCTTCTTCGGGTCGATGCCGCCGCGGTTCTGGTCGACGTAGGACAGTTTGACCGTGTCGCCGACGCGGATGCTGCCGGAGTCCGGCGTCTCAACACCGGTGATCATCTTGAACAGCGTCGTCTTACCCACGCCGTTCGGCCCGATGACACCGACGATGCCGTTCTTGGGCAGCGTGAACGACAGGTTTCGCATCAGCGTGCGATCGCCGAAGCCCTTGGTGAGGTCTTGCGCCTCGACGACGACGTTGCCCAGGCGGGGGCCTGGAGGAATCTGGATCTCGTCGAAATCGAGCTTGCGCGTCTTCTCCGCCTCGGCGGCCATCTCCTCGTACCGGTCGAGCCGGGCGCGCTGCTTGGTCTGGCGTCCCTTGGCGTTGGACCGCACCCACTCGAGTTCGTCCTTGAGTCGGCGCTGACGCTTGGCGTCCTTCTGGCCTTCTACCTTCAGGCGGGCCTGCTTGGTCTCCAAGTACGTCGTGTAGTTGCCCTCGTAGCCGTGGACACGGCCGCGGTCGACCTCGGCGATCCACTGCGCGACGTGGTCGAGGAAGTAGCGGTCGTGGGTCACGGCGATGACGGCGCCGGGGTACTTCTCCAGGTGCTGTTCGAGCCACAGCACGCTCTCAGCGTCCAGATGGTTCGTCGGCTCGTCCAGCAGCAGCAGGTCAGGCTGTTCGAGCAGCAGCTTGCACAGCGCGACCCGGCGGCGTTCACCACCGGACAGCGTCTTCACGTCGGCGTCGGGTGGCGGACAGCGCAGCGCGTCCATGGCCTGTTCGAGCTGGGAGTCCAGTTCCCAGGCGTTGCGGTGGTCGAGCTGCTCCTGCAGTCTGCCCATCTCGGCGAGAAGCTCGTCGGAGTAGTCGACGGCCATCTTCTCGGCGATCTCGTTGAACCGCGCCAGCATCTCGATGGTGTCCGCCACGCCCTCCTGGACGTTACCGAGCACCGTCTTGTCCTCGTTCAGCGGTGGTTCCTGCGCGAGGTAGCCGACCGTGGCGCCTGGGGCCAGCTGCGCCTCGCCGTTCGAGGGCTGGTCCTCGCCCGCCATGATCTTGAGGATGCTTGACTTGCCCGCACCGTTGGGCCCGACGACGCCGATCTTCGCTCCGGGGAGGAAGTACAGCGTGACGTCGTCGAGGATGACTTTGTCACCGTGGGCCTTGCGCGCCTTGCGCATAGAGTAAATGAATTCCGCCATAACGCCTCCAAGCTTAGCCCGCCGTCGCTCCTGGGGACGACCACGGCTGCCGGGACCAGGGTGCGGGGCCGGCGGCGTCGGTCCGAACGGCGCCGCCGGCATCTTCGCACGTAGTTCGGCACTACGCGGCCAGACCGGAGTCCTGCTGCTCGGACGTGTCGGACGTGTCGGACGTGTCGACGCCGGGGTCGTCGCCGGAGCGTTCTCGTTGCAGCTGGGCGATGCTGAACATCTCTCCGGTATCTGGATCGACGATGACGTCGTCATCGGCTCGCGCCCGCTGTTCAGACCGGATGTGGTCGAGGGGATCATCCTCGGCCTTGGTGTGATCCTGCCGGCGCGTACGAGTGAACACAGCCGTGCCGCGCATCAGGTCGTACCCCACTGACCATGCATCAACCTCGGCGTCGGTGCGTAAATTCCCGTTGTCGTCGGTCCAGTCGTTGAGCTTCAGCCTGCCGTGCACGATCACCGGTTCGCCCTTGCGGATGCTCGCGGCGACGTTGGCAGCCAGCGCGCGCCAGCACACGACCCGGTAGAACGACGCCGGGTCTTCCACCCACCGGCCCATCCTGCGGTTGTAGAACCGCCGCTGGCTGGCCAGCCGGAAACTGGAGACCTGACTGCCGTTGTGAGTGGACGACGAATGGACGTCGCTTGCGACGTTTCCCACGATCGTGACGTTCGCGTCGCTCATATGGCGCCTCCCGCGCTCGAATGTGTGAGCTTGACGCTCACGACATTGGCGCGCGGAGTTCAGGGGCGAAAGGCGCCGCAGCAAGAATGTGGACAACCATCCGGGCGACGGCGGCCTGTGGAAATCCC
>NZ_DAHVSH010000203.1:0-60805 GCF_027324685.1 Haloactinopolyspora sp. | reverse complement strand
ATGGCACACAGCGCTGTGACGTGTGAGTATCGAGTCATGAGCCCTGCGCCGACGCCTGGGACGGCCCGCACCTGGGCCGGCCGAGTCCTGCGCGGATCGTCCGGCTCCCGCGCTCGGGACGGCGCTTCGGCCGGTCCCGCGAACGACACCACCCAGGCCGGGGGTACGCCGCAGGCCGGCGCCGCCTCGCCGGACGATATGTCCGCACGCGGTTCTTCCGACACCGGCCGGGCCACCGCGGGCCGCAGCACGGCTGGCGGCCGGCGCGACCCGAGCGGCCCGCCGACGTTCGTTCGGCACTCCGACGGACGCATGGTCGGCGGGGTGGCCGTGGCGCTGGCAGCGCAGTTCAAGGTTCCGCCGTTGGCGATCCGCGCGGCCTTCAGCCTGCTGAGCGCGGTCTCCGGATTCGGCGTGGTGCTCTACCTCGCGTTGTGGATCTTCACGCCACTCGATCAAACCGTCGCCGAACGTGACGACGACGCCGCACCCGCGGGTGTGGCTGCCGCGACCCGGTCCGGCAAGCGCCGGCGTCGGACGTTCGCCCAGCGCACCGGGGACGTCGGCCAGCTCGCGGCGTTGGTGGTCCTGGGGGCCGGCGTGTGGCTCCTGGTGCAGCAGACCCCGCTGGGCATCAGCCCGGGGTTGTTCTTCCCGCTGGTGCTGGCCGCTGCCGGGTTGACCCTGGTCTGGCGCGCAGCCGATGAAACCGAGCGCCAGCGGTTGACCGCGTTGACGCCGGGCGTTCCGTGGCTGGCGGCCATCACCGGCGGAGGCGGCTGGATCGCGGTCATGCGGGTGCTGGCCGGCGCGAGCGTCGTGGTCGCCGGGGTCGTCGTCTTCCTCGTCGGGCAAGGCCAATTCGACGCGACCGTCGACGCCCTGGGTGGGCTGATCGTCATCCTGGTCGGCATCGGTCTGATCGCCGGGCCGTGGTTCTACCGGCTGTGGCGCAACCTCGAGTCCGAGCGCCGCGCCCGCATCGTGTCGCAGGAGCGGGCCGACATGGCCGCGCATCTGCACGACTCCGTCCTGCAGACACTCGCGTTGATCCAGAAGCAAGCCCATGACCAGCGCGCTGTCGTCCGGCTGGCTCGTAGCCAGGAGCGCGACCTGCGGGCCTGGCTGTACAGCGACCTGGTGGACGACGGATCGTCACTGGCTGCGGCGCTGACCAAGATGGCCGCGGAGGTCGAGGATACGTTCGGGGTTCCGGTCGAGGTCGTGACGGTCGGTGATGCGGAGATCGACGACGTGGCCCGGGCCATCTTGAAGGCCGCGCGCGAGGCCGCGGTCAACGCGGCCAAGCACTCCGGCGCCGACACCATCGACGTCTTCGTCGAGGCGGGCGACGAAGGTATCGAGCTGTTCGTACGCGACCGCGGCGCCGGGTTCGACCCCGAGGCCGTGCCGGAAGACCGGATGGGGGTGCGGCGCTCGATCATCGACCGGATGGAGCGCCATGGTGGCGAGGCATCGATACGCTCGGCACCGGGAGAGGGAACCGAGATCAGACTGTCGTCGAGGAGAAGTTCGTGAGCGAGTCCACTGCAGAAGAGTCCCGGCCCGGACGGTCGGGCCCGGTCTCGGTCGTCCTCGTCGACGACCACGCCATGTTCCGCACCGGTGTGCGCGCCGAACTGGCCCAGTCGCCGGACGCCGTCACCGTCGTCGGTGAAGCCGCCGACACCGCCGAGGCGGTGAAGGTGGTGCTCGCCACCGCACCCGAGGTGGTCCTGCTCGACGTACACCTTCCCGGTGGGGGCGGCGGCGAGGTCATCCGCCAGGTCCACCCGCAACTGCCGGACGTGCGCTTCCTCGCGCTGTCGGTCTCCGACGCCGCCGAGGACGTCATCGGCACCATCCGCGCCGGTGCTCGCGGCTACGTCACCAAGTCGATCACCGGTGACGACCTGGTCTCGGCTATCGGGCGGGTGGCCGAAGGCGACGCCGTCTTCTCGCCGCGGCTGGCCGGATTCGTCCTCGACGCTTTCGCCGGGACCGAAGCCCCGAGCGTCGACGACGACCTGGATCGGCTGACCCAGCGCGAGCGCGAGGTTCTTCGGCTGATCGCTCGTGGGTACGCCTACAAAGAGATCGCCAAGGAGCTGTTCATCTCGGTGAAGACGGTCGAGACGCATGTGTCGGCGGTGTTGCGGAAGCTCCAGCTGTCCAACCGTTACGAGCTCACCCGGTGGGCCGCTGACCGCCGGCTGGTGTAGCCGACGACCGAACGTGCTCCATGACGACCAGATCGCTGTTGTCGCCGGTGCGCGCCCAACCGGACGGGACCGTCCGGGACACGACGAAGCCCTCGGATTCGTAGAGGCCGCGGGCGCGGACGTTCGTCGCCTTCACGTCGAGCCAGAGCCGAGTGGCCGAATGACGCTCGTAGGCACGCTCGATGGCCGCGCGGATCAGCAACCGGCCGATGCCCTGACCGCGCAGGTGCTCCGCGACGACGATCCGGCGGATCTCGAGCACACGCGCCGGGTCCATGAGCCCGGCCAGGACGACGAATCCGACCAGCCCGGCCGGAGATTCGATCAGCAGGTGCTCACGGTCGGGATCGGCGAAGCCTCGGCGGTGCCATTCCAGGCCGGTCTCGCCCAGCCACGGAGTCGTCTCGGGCGTGCTCTCCAGCTTCGCGATGGCCTCGAGGTCGGTGATGTCTCCGCGACGGGTGCTGTACACGAGGCTGACCATAGTCCGCCTCCCTTAATTACGACGGTTCGTAGTAGAGTGCTGCCCCGGCCGAGTCTGGTGGAAGGTGATCATGGAATTCGTCTACAACCTCGTGCTCGTTCTGCATTTCGTCGGCCTGGCCAGCCTGATCGGCGGCGCCATGGTCCAATTATCGGCCCGCGGCGGGCGAACCATCAACGCCGCCATGGTGCACGGCGCGTTGACTCAAGTCGTCACGGGCGTGGCGATGGCGGCCATGGGTGGCGGCATCGACTCGCTCGGTATCGACGTCAATCATGCCAAGCTCGGCACCAAATTGGTGATCGTTCTCGTGGTGACGGTGCTGTGCTGGCTGAATCGCCGAAAGCCGACCGTTCCCGACGGACTGTTCTTCGCGGTGTTCGGCTTGAGTGTCGCCAACGTCGCCATCGCGGTGTTCTGGACCTGAGCACCCCGATCGTCCAGCGGTTCCTCTCGCTGTGCGCACGTGAGTCACCGGAGCGCCGGATGAGCGGTGCTCACGCGGCGTGCGACCACCTTCCGCCGGAGTCGTCAGGCCGCGGGACTCTGTCGGTCCACCGGCATAGGCTTGGTCTTCGATGAGCGCACTTTCCGACGATCTCTCCTTGCCCGCGGCCGAGTCGCCGGACCGGCCGACGTCCCGCCGTGGCAGCGGTGACCCCGAGGCCTACCTCGAGGGGCTCAACCCGCCGCAGCGCCAAGCCGTCACTCATGCCGGCAGCCCACTGCTCATCGTGGCGGGCGCGGGTTCGGGCAAGACGCGGGTGCTGACCCGGCGGATCGCCTACCTGCTGGGTGCGCGCGACGTCCATCCCGGCTCCATCTTGGCCATCACCTTCACCAACAAGGCCGCCGGCGAGATGAAGGAGCGCGTCACCGAACTCGTCGGCCGGCGCGCCCAGGTCATGTGGGTGTCCACGTTCCACTCCGCCTGCGTGCGCATCCTGCGGCGCGAGGCGAAACGGTTCGGTTACACGTCGTCGTTCTCCATCTACGACCAAGCCGACGCCCAGCGGCTGATGACCCTCGTCTGCCGCGAACTCGATCTCGACCCGCGCCGGTACCCGCCGCGGCAGTTCAGCCACGCCGTCAGCAACTTCAAGAACGAGCTCGTCGATTACGAGACCGCGCTCGCCAAGGCCGACAACCATCACCAGCGCATGGTGGCCGAGGCCTATGAGCTCTACCAGCGGCGCCTGACCGAGGCCAACGCCTTCGACTTCGACGACCTCATCATGACCACCGTCCACCTGTTGCAGGCCTTCCCCGAGGTCGCCGAGCATTACCGGCGGCGGTTCCGGCACGTGCTGGTCGACGAGTACCAGGACACCAACCACGCCCAGTACGAGCTCGTCCGCGAACTGGTCGGCGTGCGGCCGAGCCCGGCGTCCGGCGATACCGGCGCCGCGGGTGACCAACCGGTCGTCGAGCCCGCCGAGCTGTGCGTCGTCGGCGACGCCGATCAGTCCATCTACGCCTTCCGGGGCGCCACCATCCGCAACATCCTGCAGTTCGAGACGGACTACCCCGACGCCGAAGTCATTCTGCTCGAGCAGAACTACCGCTCCACGCAGACCATCCTGTCCGCGGCCAACGCCGTCATCTCACGCAACCCCGGTCGCAAGCCCAAGCGGTTGTGGAGCGACGGCGGACCGGGCGCCAAGATCGTCGGATACGTCGCCGACGACGAGCACGCCGAGGCGCAGTTCGTCGCCGACGAGATCGACCGGCTCAGCGACGAAGGTCTCGCCAAACCCGGCGACATCGCGGTGTTCTACCGCACGAATGCGCAGTCGCGCGTGCTCGAAGAGATCTTCGTGCGCGTCGGCCTGCCGTATCGGGTCGTGGGCGGTACGCGCTTCTACGAGCGGCGCGAGGTCCGCGATGCGCTCGCCTACCTGCGCTTCCTGGCCAACCCCGAAGACACCGTGTCGCTGCGGCGCATCCTCAACGTCCCCAAGCGCGGCATCGGCGACCGGGCCGAGGCGATGGTGGAGGCGCTGGCCCAGCGCGACGGCGTCACGTTCTGGCAGGCGCTGCGGCGCGCGGCCGACGCGCCGGGTATCGCGTCCCGGTCGGTCAACGCCATCGAAGCGTTCGTCAGCATGATGGACGAGCTGCGCGCCATGGTCGAGAACGACTCGGGTCCGGCTCAGATCCTCGAAGCCGCACTGGACCGTACCGGCTATCTGGCCGAACTGTCCGAGTCCGACGACCCACAGGACGAGACCAGGGTCGACAACCTCCGTGAGCTCGTGGCCGTGGCCGGGGAGTACGAAGCCGGCGAGGAGTCCGAGCAGACGCTGACCGGATTCCTCGAGCAGGTCAGTCTGGTCGCCGATGCTGACGAGATTCCCGAGGGCGACGACCACGAGGGCGTCGTCACCCTCATGACCCTGCACACGGCGAAGGGGCTGGAGTTCCCCGTCGTCTTCCTCACCGGCCTCGAGGACGGCGTCTTCCCGCACCAGCGGTCGCTCGGCGGCGACACCCACGAGCTCGAAGAGGAACGCCGGCTGGCCTACGTGGGCATCACCCGGGCGCGCGAACGCCTGTACCTGTCGCGTGCGGTGGTGCGCAGCGCGTTCGGTTCGCCCAGCCACAATCCGGCGTCTCGGTTCCTCCCTGAGATCCCCGACGAGCTCATCGACTGGCAGCGCACCGAAGCCGACCAGACGAAGTGGTACACGCCACCGCCGCCGCGGCGTCGTCCCGCCGGCGGTTCCCAGACCCGCCCGGTGCCGGCGCTGAGCGCCGGCGACCGGGTGAATCACGACGCGTTCGGACTCGGCACGGTCGTCGCCACATCCGGCAGTGGTGAGCACGCGCAGGCCACGGTCGATTTCGGCGAGTCGGGGCTGAAGACGTTGCTGTTGCGCTACGCCCCGGTCGAGAAGATCTGACGATCGACGCATCGACGTACGGATGCCGCTGATCCCTGCCCGCGCCGTCGGTCGGGGGACGTGCCCGGTACCGGGCCCGGTTTGTCCGCCTGTGATCCGGCCATCGCCTCAGTCAGCGGGTGACCGCCGTGCGTCTCATTATCAGAGACGTCAGGTGCTCGCGCTTCGCTCCAACCTTCAAGATCGATATCAGGGCGGATGACAAGGAGTGGCGTCTTGACGACGGAGATCGGAACGCCGGCACGGGTGCTGCTCGTGGGCAAGCGGGTTCGTGTACTCGACGAGCTCGGCACGGCGTTGCGCGCGGCGGGCATGGTTGTGCGTGAAGAGACCGACATCGACCGCGCGACGTCCGGGATCGACGGGTCGTCGGTCGACATCCTGGCGCTGGGGCGCACGATCAGCGGAGCCAAGCGAGAGCGCATCGTGGGCGCGCTGCGCGGCCAGAACCCCGCGTTGCGGGTGGTCGACGGGTTGGCGCCGATCCCTGAGCTCATGGTCGCCCAGGTCCAAGAGGTGGTCTCGGCTCCCGACCGCGATGCGCGCATCGTCGGCGCCGGTGCCTACGAGCGGTCGGACAACAGCATCGTCGTCATCCTGCGCCGTGATGCGCACCTCGACGTCACCCTGTTCCGGCTGGATCCCATGTACCGCGTGCATCGAACTGACGTCTACACCGGTCCGCTGGCTCAGGGACGCCAGCGGCTGCCGCTGGGGCGCCGGGTCGGCCGGGGTGAGCGCTTCCTCGTCGTCCACGCCGACCACGAGACGACGGTGCATCCGCTGGGCTGACGCGAAGACCGCCCGCCTGGCTGTGGATGTGGACAATGTCACTCGCCGCGAGCCGCGCCGGACCTGCGGTGTCGTTAACGTGGGGGCGTGACCAGGCATACGGAGTCCGGCCTGCCCATCGAGGCGGTGTACGGCCCGCACACGCGCCTGCGCGGGCCCGAGAGCGACTGGCTGGGCGAGCCGGGTTCGTACCCGTTCACCCGAGGCATCTATCCGACGATGTACACCGGCCGCCCGTGGACGATGCGGCAGTACGCCGGCTTCGGCACGGCTGAGGAGTCCAACCGCCGCTACCACCAGCTCGTCGAGGCCGGCACCGGCGGACTGTCGGTCGCCTTCGATCTGCCCACGCAGATGGGCCACGACTCCGACGCTGCGCAGGCCGCCGGCGAGGTCGGCAAGGTCGGCGTGGCCATCGACTCGCTCGACGACATGCGGCGGCTGTTCCACGGCATCCCGTTGGCCGACGTGTCGACGTCGATGACCATCAACGCCCCGGCCGCCGTCTTGCTGCTGTTGTACCAACTGGTGAGCGCCGACCAAGGGGTGGCGGGCGAGCAACTGTCGGGGACGATCCAGAACGACGTGCTCAAGGAGTACGTGGCCCGCGGCACCTACATCTTCCCGCCCGCGGCGTCGTTGCGGTTGGCCAGTGACATCTTCGCCTACTGCAAGACCGAACTGCCGCGCTGGAACTCCATCTCGATCTCCGGGTACCACATGGCCGAGGCCGGAGCCACGCCTGCGCAGGAAGTCGCGTTCACGCTGGCCAACGCGCGCGAATACGTACGTGCGGCGCTCGCCGCGGGACTCGACGTCGACGAGTTCGCGCCCCGTCTGTCGTTCTTCTTCGTCGCGCGCACGACGCTGCTGGAGGAGGTCGCGAAATTCCGTGCCGCCCGGCGCATCTGGGCGCAGGTGATGCGCGATGAGTTCGGGGCGCAGAACCCGAAGTCGCAGATGCTGCGTTTTCACACCCAGACCGCCGGTGTGCAGCTCACCGCGCAGCAACCCGAGGTGAACATGGCGAGGGTGACCGTCCAGGCGCTGGCCGCCGTGCTGGGTGGCACCCAGTCGCTGCACACCAATGCCTACGACGAGGCGATCGCGCTGCCCACCGAGAAAGCGGCCCGGCTGGCGCTGCGAACCCAGCAGGTGCTCGCCTACGAGACCGACGTCGCCCGCACTGTCGACCCGTTCGCCGGTTCGTACGCCGTCGAGGCGCTCACCGACGACATCGAAGCCGCCATTCGGGCGTTGATGGAGCAGGTGGAAGACCTCGGCGGTGCGGTCGCGGCCATCGAGCGGGGCTTCCAGAAGCGCGAGATCGAGCAGTCCGCCTACGACGTGGCCACCCAGATCGACAGCGGCGAGCGCACCGTGGTCGGCGTCAACGCGTTCACCGACAACGGCGACGAGCCGTACGAGCCGCTGCGCGTCGACCCAGCCCTGGAAGCAGCCCAGGCCGCTCGCCTGGCGACGCTGCGGGCCGAGCGCGACTCCGGCGCCGTGGAACAGGCGTTGGACGACCTACGGGCGGCGGCGAGCGGGCGCGACAACGTCTTGTACCCGATGCGGGCGGCGCTGGCCGCGCGCGCCACCATCGGCGAGGTGTGCGACGCGCTGCGCGCGGTGTGGGGAACCTACTCACCGCCGGCCGGGCTGTGACCTCCCGCCGTCGCCGAGGTGGTTGACGACGACGGTGAGATTGCCGCGGCATGTCTAAGATGAGCGCCGGCCGGGCGTGAACACGGTGAGCAAAGGACTGATCAGTAGTGGCACGTGC
Source organism: Haloactinopolyspora sp. (assembly GCF_027324685.1). Lineage (NCBI taxonomy): Bacteria > Bacillati > Actinomycetota > Actinomycetes > Jiangellales > Jiangellaceae > Haloactinopolyspora > Haloactinopolyspora sp. The sequence continues at coordinate 52,618 of NZ_DAHVSH010000203.1, read as the reverse complement.
AGCGCATGTCGTGGTGGCTGGGGTGTTCCTGGTGCTTGCCGGGTGTTCCTCGGCTCAGGACGAACCGGCGGGTCTGACGGGATCACCTTCTGCTGCGACCGACGTTGATCCGGCGGGTACCGCGGCACCGACGGACGGCCCTGACGAGTCCGCTCCGACGTCGTCCGAACCGTCGAACGAACCGAACCCGTCGTTTACGCAGCCGTTCGTGCCAGGCGAGCCGAGCGTCATCGAACTACCCGATCAGTTGCCGATCGACATCCCAGCCGACGCCACCGACGAGGAGCGTGCCGTGCTGGAGGCGACCGGACGGTTCATGGCCAGCTGGGACGCTGTTCTGTTCGGCGCCGGTGAGGACGAGTCCGGCATTCACGAGACCGCCACCGGCGAGCAGCTCGAGCGCCTGATCGACCTCGGCGTGAAGGTGGTCATGCAGCGCACCGTGACCGTCGGGGAGTCCACCGTGATCGACCTCGTCGACGTCTCGGTTGACGGCGACACCGCCCAGGTGGACATGTGCATCACCATGCGGGACTGGGTCACCTACACCGACGGCGAACCCGAAGAACTCGACGAGCTGGAGCGCCAGGTGGTGACGATGGTTCGTGCAGATGACACCTGGAAGGCATCGGATTCGAAGCCGATGGACGCTTCGTCCTGTTCGTGAACTGTGCGGTGAATATCGGGAGCCGATCATGCTAAGTTGCCCCCGCTGGAGTGTGAGAAGACTCGAACGGGGTTGATATCGCCATGCGCCGGAAGGCCCGTTTCGCTACATCGACGTTCACCGGAGTGCTCGCGGTCGCGATGCTCGCGTCGGCGCCGGCCACCGCGCGCGACGGTGACGGCGGGGAGATCGACGGGGGCAACAACGGCGGTGGCTACGAGATCGGCGTCCAGGTCGAGGTCAGTGGCGACGGCTCGCCGGGCGGCGGTGGCTGGGTCGAGGTGTACCTGGAGCCGGTGTGCTGGTGGGAGCCGATCCCGAGCGATATCGCACTCGGTAAGCCGCCAGTTGACGCGACCGATCCCGAGTCGGTGTACGAGTGGTACAAGGAGATCTATCCGCAGATCGGCGGAAGCTTTGCCGTTGGCCGGCTCGCCTTCCCGGACGAGCAAGTGTTCAAAGACGCCATCAAGCGTGAAAAGGCTGGCGAGGACCTCACCTGGTACCGGATCGAAGGGGAGGACGTCAAGCCGTGTTCTCCGAAAGTGGTTGAGGTGCCCGAGTATTACGGCGGTGAAGTCGCGGTCGTCTACGCCCCGTTCGCTGCCGGTGAGCCGCCGGCGCCGGAGATCGACCCGGAGACGCTGGCGATCGAGGCTCGGGAACTGATGGTCATCGACGAGCCCGAGGTCGACCGCAACCCGAAGATCACCACCGGCCCGGTGAACGCGACATTCGTCAACATCCCCACCTGGTTCTGGGTCACCGACCCGGAGATGGTCGGTGGGGCCGAGGGCACCCGGACCATCCGTGCCGAAGTCGTCGGGTCCGACGTCTGGGCCGAGGTCACGGCTGAGACCGGCGGTCTGTCCGTCGCCTACCCCGGCGGTTCGCAGATGTGCCCGCCGGAAGTCGCGCTGCGGGAGTGGCAACCAGGAGCCCAAGACACGTCCGGCTGCACGGTGTCGTTCTCGCGGGCCTCGGTCGCCTACCCGGACGGCTACCCGGTGACCGCCTCCACTCAATGGAGCGCCACGTGGGAGGGCCGGACCAGCTCCGGTGAATCCGTCGGCGGCGACCTCGACCCGCTGCAGCGCTCCACCACCGTGAACGTGCCTGTGGCCGAGATCCAGTCGGTGGTCGGCGGCCGCTGAACACGCGGGTGACCTGGTGTGACTCGCGTCGGTAGGGCGCAGTACGACAGCGAGTTGGTCACAGGTGTGTCTCGGCTGCTCAGCCGCTGTTCTTATGGCGAGACGCGGGGTTAACCTACGGCTTTACGTCGTGTGTCCCGGGGGCCTGGAGGATTCGCAATGAAAACAAGCTTTCGTCTCGCCACCGCTGTGTGCGCTACTGCGTTGGTGATCACAGCCTGCGGCGAGGCGCCGGAGGAATCCGATGAGGCCGCGGACGGCGGCGGCGACTTCCTGGGCTGCATGGTCTCCGACGCTGGTGGTATCGACGACAAGTCGTTCAACGAGACGTCCTACAACGGTCTGGTCGCCGCTGAAGAGAGCGGAGTCGTCTCGGACATCAAGTTCGCCGAATCGCAGAGCGATGCCGACTACACCCCGAACGTCAATGCCATGGTCGCCGACGACTGCGGCATCATCGTCACCGTCGGCTTCCTGCTCGCCGACGCGACCGAGGAGGCGGCCAACGCCAACCCGGACGAGCAGTTCGCCATCGTCGACTTCCAGTACAAGGACGAGAACGGCGAAGTGTACGAGATCGACAACGTCAAGCCGCTGGTGTTCAACACCCACGAGGCCGCTTTCCTCGCCGGCTACGCCGCGGCCAGCTACACCAAGAGCGGCAAGGTCGGCACGTGGGGCGGGGCGAAGATCCCCACGGTCACCATCTTCATGGACGGCTTCTACGACGGCGTGATGTACCACAACGAGCAGAAGGGCACCAACGTCGAGGTCCTGGGGTGGAACAAGGAGTCGCAGCAGGGTCAGTTCGTCGGCGACTTCGACAACGACGGCCTGGCCAAGCAGATCAGCGACAACCTGATCAGTCAGGGCGCCGACGTGTTGCACCCGGTGGCCGGGCCGCTGGCCGCCAGCGCCGGAACGGCTGCGCAGGAAGCCGGCGACGTCGCGGTCATCTGGGCCGACTCCGACGGCTTCGAGTCCGCGCCGGAGTTCTCCGACGTCATCCTGACCAGCGTGATGAAGGGCATGGACGTCGCCGTCGAGACCGCCGTCGGTGAAGCGGCCGACGGGTCGTTCACGAACGAGCCCTACATCGGGACCCTCGAGAACGAGGGCGTGAGCCTCGCGCCGTTCCACGACTTCGACGACCAGATCTCGCAGGAGACCAAGGACGAGCTCGACGAGATCCGCGAGCAGATCATCTCCGGTGACCTCGTGGTCGAGTCGCCGGCCGCCTTCTGACTCTCGCGTCACGAGGAGGGGCGGTCCCCGGCTTGAAGCTCGAGTTGCGTGGCATCACCAAGCGCTTCGGCTCTCTGGTGGCCAACGACGCCATCGACCTGACGGTCGACCAAGGTGAGATCCACTGCCTGCTGGGTGAGAACGGTGCCGGCAAGAGCACGCTGATGAACGTGCTCTACGGCCTGTACCAGCCCGATGCCGGCTCCATCATGGTCGACGGCAAGGCCGTGACGTTCGACGGCCCGAGCGATGCGATGGCCGCCGGCATCGGCATGGTGCATCAGCACTTCATGCTGGTGCCGGTGTTCACCGTGGCCGAGAACGTCATGCTCGGCCAGGAACACGTCGGCGCCGGCGGGCTGCTCGACATGGAGGCGGCCCGCCGCGACGTCACCGAGATCTCCGAGCGGTACGGCTTCCATGTCGACCCCGACGCGACGGTCGAAGACCTTCCCGTCGGGGTCCAGCAGCGGGTCGAGATCATCAAGGCCCTGGTCCGCAAGGCTGACGTGCTCATCCTGGACGAGCCGACCGCCGTGCTCACGCCCCAGGAGACCGACGAGCTGATCGCCATCATGCGCCAGCTCAAGGCCGATGGCACCTCCATCGTGTTCATCACGCACAAATTGCGTGAGGTCCGGGCCATCGCCGATCGCATCACGGTGATCCGCCGCGGTGCCGTGGTCGGCCAGGCCGAGCCCACCGCGCCCGACAGCGAGCTGGCGTCGATGATGGTCGGGCGCTCGGTCAGCCTCACCGTCGACAAGGCGCCGGCTGAACCCGGAGAAGCGGAATTCGTCGTCGACGACCTCACGGTGGTCGACGAGCGTGGCCAGGTGGTGGTCGACCACGTGTCGTTCGACGTCCGGGCCGGCGAGATCGTCGCCGTCGCCGGGGTTCAGGGCAATGGCCAGACCGAGCTCGTGGAGTCCATCCTCGGGTTGGCGCCGAACGTCGCAGGCTCCGTGCGGCTACGCGGCGAAGAGCTGATCGGGCGCGACGTCGACGGCGTGTTGCGCGCCGGCGTCGGCTACGTGCCCGAGGACCGCACGGTCGACGGCCTGGTGCCGAGCTTCTCGGTGGCCGAGAACCTCGTGCTCGACCTGTACCGGCAGCCTCCGTTCGCCAAGGGTCTCTCGCTGAGCGGGTCGGCGGTGCGAACCAATGCCGAGCGCCAGGTCGAGCAGTTCGACATTCGCACCCCCAGTGTCACCGCACCGGCCGAAACACTCTCGGGCGGCAATCAGCAGAAGGTCGTCGTGGCGCGCGAGCTGTCGCGCCCGCTCAAGCTGTTCATCGCCGCCCAGCCGACCCGCGGGCTCGACGTCGGATCGATCGAGTTCGTGCATCGGCGCATCGTCCACGAACGTGACCAAGGCGTGCCGGTGCTCATCGTGTCGACCGAGCTCGACGAGATCAGCGCCTTGGCCGATCGCATCGTCGTCATGTACCGAGGCTCCATCGTCGGCATCGTGCCTGGCGACACCGATCGCGACGCGCTCGGACTGATGATGGCCGGGATCGCGCCGGAGAAAGCGGATCGGGAGGCGAAAGCGCACCCCACCGTCATCGAGAGCCTCGACGGTGGAGAATCGGGAAGCGGAGCCGTGACATGAGTGAAAGCCGGCAGGCACCGGTGTCCGCGGAGGCTCCGGGCGAGCCGCCGCCCGCGGAGTCGTGGTCGCAGCGCTTCATCAGAGAACTGACCACCGGCAGCGCGATGGTGACGTTCCTGGCCGTCGTCCTGGCGTTGGCGATCGGGGCCGTGCTGATCGCGGTGTCCGACCCCGAGGTGCAGGAGCGCGCCGGATACTTCTTCAGCCGCCCCAGCGACACGCTGTCCGCGGCATGGGAGTCGGTCAGTGACGCCTACGCGGCGCTGTTCACCGGCTCGATCATCGACTTCGGCGAGTACACCATCGGCCGGGCGCTGCGCCCGTTCGCCGAGACCCTGACCAACGCCGCGCCACTGATCGCCGCCGGGCTCGGCTTCGGGCTCGCCTTCCGGGCGGGGCTGTTCAACATCGGTGGCGAGGGCCAGATCATCGTCGGTGCGATCTTCGCCGGGTACGTCGGGTTCGGCATGGACCTGCCGATCGGGATCCACCTCGTGCTCGGCGTCCTCGCCGGTCTCGTGGGCGGTGCCCTGTGGGGCGGCATCGTCGGTGTGCTCAAAGCGCGCACCGGTGCTCACGAGGTCATCGTGACGATCATGTTGAACTACGTCGCCCGGTTCCTCATCGCGTTCCTGCTGACCACGTCGGTCTTCCAGCGAGCTGGTGCGTCCAACCCGGTCAGCCCGGTGGTGCAGGACAGCGGTCGGCTGCCCGTGCTCTTCGACAGCACCCGCCTGCACCTCGGATTCATCATCGTGCTGCTGGCGGCGGCGTTCGTCTGGTGGCTGCTCTCTCGCAGCACCATCGGGTTCGAACTTCGAGCGGTGGGGGCCAATCCCCACGCCGCCCGGACCGCCGGCATGTCGGTCAGCCGGGCGTACATCCTCGTCATGCTCATCGCGGGGTCGCTGTCTGGGCTGGCCGGCGTGATGCAGGTCCTCGGCACCGAGCGCTACCTCACCACGGGGATTTCTGCCGGCCTCGGCTTCGACGCCATCACCGTCGCGCTGCTCGGGCGAACCAACCCGTGGGGCACCGTCGCTGCGGGCCTGCTGTTCGGGGCGCTGCGCGCCGGCGGTGTGACGATGCAGGCCGGCACCGGCACACCCATCGACATCATCCTGGTGATCCAGTCGTTGATCGTGCTGTTCATCGCCGCACCGCCGCTGGTGCGAGCCGTGTTCCGGGTCAAAGTCCGCGACATGGGACCAGCGCTTGAGACGTCGAAGGGGTGGGGCGCATGAGCACCGCTACCGCAACCGCCGTCGAGCCGGCCCCGGAAACCACCGTCCTGCGGCGCAGCTGGAAGGCTCCCATCTGGTTCGCCGTGTTCGCCGCCGTCGCGGTGATCTTCTTCGGCATCTTGGGTGAGTGGGGCGATACCAGCACGTTCGGGTTGTCCACGTCGTCGGACGCCTGGGAGATCGAGCCCGTCGGGGTGGCCTCCGGTCCGGTCGGGCTGGCGTTGTCACTGCTGTGTGCGGCGATCGCCGTTTATGCGTTCGTGCTCGTGGGGCGCGATCGTCCGGTACCGATCTACCTGACAGCGCTCTACGGCGTCGCGTTCGTGCTCGCCTTCCTGGTGTGGGCCGTCGCCGGCGAGCAGGTGTCGTTGACGAACCTGCTCCAGGGCTCCCTGGCGCTGTCGGTGCCGCTGGTGTTCGGCGCGATGTCGGGGGTGCTGTGCGAGCGCGCCGGCGTCATCAACATCGCCATCGAAGGCCAGTTGCTGGCCGGAGCGTTCCTGTCCGCGGTCGTCGCCAGCCTGACCGGCAACCTGTACGCCGGGCTGCTCGCGGCTGTCGTGGCCGGCCTGCTCGTCGGGTTCGTGCTGGCCGTGTTCACCATCACCTACGTCGTCAACCAGATCATCGTCGGCGTCGTCATCAACGTGCTCGTCCTGGGCGCGACGAACTTCCTCTACAGCCAGCTACTCGCCCCCGAGGGCGCCACATGGAACTCGCCGGGACGCTTGTCGCGGATCGAACTGCCGATACTCAGCGACATCCCCGTCATCGGCCCGGTGCTGTTCGACCAGACGATCATCGTCTATCTCATGTACGTCGCCGTGGCCCTGATCCACGTGGCGCTGTTCCACAGCCGGTGGGGCCTGCGGGTGCGGGCCGTGGGTGAGCACCCGAAGGCCGCTGACACCCTCGGCATCCAGGTGAACCGCACTCGCTTCCGCAACGTGCTGCTGGGCGGGATGGTCGCGGGGTTCGGTGGCTCGTTCTTCACTCTGGGCAACGTCGGCTCGTTCAGCCAGGAGATGTCCGCCGGGCAGGGGTTCATCGCGTTGGCGGCGATGATCTTCGGCCGCTGGAGCCCGCTCGGGGCGCTGGGCGCGGCGCTGTTGTTCGGATTCGCCAACAACCTGCAAAGCGTCCTGGGCATCATCGGCACGCCGATTCCGAGTGAGTTCATGCTGATGCTGCCGTACATCCTGACGATCTTCGCCGTCGCCGGGCTGGTCGGACGGGTACGCGCACCGGCCGCCGACGGCGTTCCCTACGTGAAGTCATGATCGTCGATTGGGAGAGTCTGCGCGCCGCGGCCGCGTCGGCCGCCTCGCGCGCGTATGCGCCGTACTCGTCGTATCCCGTGGGGGCCGCGGCGCTGGTCGACGACGGCCGCACGGTCACCGGGTGCAACGTCGAGAACGCCTCGTACGGGGTCACCCTCTGCGCCGAATGCGGCCTGGTGTCCACGCTGATCGCCGGGGGAGGCGGGCGGCTGGTCGCCTTCACGTGTGTGGGCGGTGCGGATCGGCAGAAGATCATGCCGTGCGGGCGGTGCCGGCAGTTGTTGTGGGAGCACGGGGGACCGAGCCTGCTGGTGGACACGCCGAACGGCATCCAGCCGATGGCCGAGGTGCTGCCGCAGGCGTTCGGCCCGGATCACCTCGCCCGCTGAGGTGCCGTGCCGTGAACAACCGGTGGCGGCGTTCGTGAGGTCGATGTGGTGCGTGCGGTGCGGATGATGAGTCATTTTTGGCGTTATGGGGCCGGTAGCGGCTCATGATCGCGCGGATGGTGTCGCCAGTGTGCCGGTGTCGCCTCATGATCTCGTCGTAGCGGCGATCATGAGGCAGCTTCGGCGCCACCAGGCTGATCATGAGGCAGACGTCGCGCACCAGTACCCGATCATGAGTCGCCTGCAGCGCGACAGCACGCCGCGCAGTGCATGCGCCTCGAGCCGCCGGTGATCGAACTCCCCTAGGCTGGGCCCACTGCCGACCCCCGGAGACGCCGATGCACCTCGACAGCGCACGCGAGATCAAAGCCCAGCTACGTCGCGACGCCGGCCGGATCCGGCAAGCGCGCGCATTGCCACGTACCGCCGCCGGCCAGGTGGCTGTCGGGATATGCGTCCTCGGCGGTGGGACATACGGTGTGGCGGTGCGCTACTCCGGCGAGTCCGAACTTGGTGCCGGCGTCACCGCCCGAGCGCGCGAGCTCGCGGGCGACGCGTGCGACGTGCGGGACGTGGGGATCGTCCGCGCCTTGCAGTGGCAGCCGACTGAACTGCAGCAACGACACCGCCCGCTACGTCCGGGCCTGTCGGTGTCGCATGTGGACGTGACGGCCGGGACCATCGGGGCCTTCGTCACGCCGGTCGAGGGCGACCCGGCGGAGGTGCACATCCTGTCCAACAACCACGTGCTCGCCGACTCCGACCGGGCGAGGCCGGGCGACAGCGTCCTGCAACCCGGTACCGCCGACGGCGGGGGTGATCCGGGCGACCGGGTGGGCACACTGGCCCTCGTCGCGCCGCTCGACACTGACGGGCTGAACGTCGTCGACGCCGCGACGGCACGGCTCGACGAAGGCGTGCAGATCGACGGGGCGTACCCGGACGGCGCGTTGAGCGGCTGGGCCGATGCCCGCGACGATGTCGACGTCGAAAAGGTCGGGCGTACGACCGGCCTCACCACCGGTCGCGTCACGGCGATCGAGATCGACGACGTCAGTGTGGAGTACCCCCTCGGTACGGTGGACTTCGAGGACCAGATCGAGATCGAGGGCGTCGGTGGTGCGTTCTCGGCCGGGGGTGACAGCGGTTCGATCGTGTACCGGGCGGGGACGCTCGAGGCGATCGGGTTGCTGTTCGCCGGCAGTGAGCGCGGCGGCGAGAACGGCCAGGGCCTGACGTACTGCAACCCGGTCGGGATGGTGCTCAGCCGCCTGGGCGTGCGCCTGCTGGGGGCGTCGGTGACGTCGCCGGTTCCTGGTGGTTGACGGCTAGGCGCAGCCTGATGAGCTGGCACCACGAGGCGTTGTGTCGCATCACGAGGCGTGCACGGGTGGTGGAGCAGGCAATTCCCAAGTGAACATGATCATTCGAAAAGCGGAGGGTGTGAATATGGGGGAGTTGTTCGATGCTGTGGACATCATCCGCACCAAGCGCGACCGGGGCGAGCTGGACGATCGGCAGATCGACTGGGTGATCGACGCCTACACCCGCGGCGTGGTCGCCGACGAGCAGATGTCCGCGCTGGCGATGGCGATTCTGCTCAACGGGATGTCCAGGCGCGAGATCGCCCGCTGGACCGACGCGATGATCCGCTCCGGCCGGCGGATGCAGTGGTCCGGCCTGACGCGCCCCACGACGGACAAGCATTCCACTGGTGGAGTCGGCGACAAGATCACGCTGCCGCTGGCGCCGACCGTGGCCGCCTGCGGTGCCGCTGTGCCGCAACTGTCCGGCCGTGGGCTCGGGCACACCGGCGGCACGCTGGACAAGCTCGAGTCGATCCCGGGATGGCGCGCGTCGCTGTCCGGCGACGAGATGCTGGCGGTGCTCGCCGACGTCGGTGCGGTCATCTGTGCCGCCGGTGACGATCTCGCTCCCGCCGACAAACGGCTCTACGCGCTGCGCGACGTCACCGGCACCGTGGAGTCGATCCCGCTGATCGCCTCGTCGATCATGAGCAAGAAGATCGCCGAGGGCACCGGCGCGCTCGTGCTCGACGTCAAGGTCGGGTCCGGGGCGTTCATGAAGGACGTCGAGTCGGCTCGAAGCCTCGCCGAGACGATGGTGTCCCTGGGGACCGACGCCGGAGTGCGCACGATCGCGCTGCTGACGAACATGCAGACTCCGCTCGGCTTGACGGCGGGCAACGCGCTGGAGGTTCGTGAGTCCGTCGAGGTGCTCAGCGGTGGTGGCCCCGAGGATGTCGTCGAGCTGACCGTCCGATTGGCCCGCGAGATGCTGGCGCTGGCCGGGCTCGATGGCGGCAAGGACCCCGCCGACGCGCTCGGTGACGGCACGGCCATGGACGTCTGGCGGCGCATGATCGCCGCACAGGGTGGTGATCCGGACGCAGCCCTGCCGCAGGCGCGCGAGTCCCACACCGTGCTCGCCCCTGCCGACGGGGTGCTGACCACGCTGGACGCCTACCAGATCGGGGTCGCCGCGTGGCGGCTCGGGGCCGGACGCAGCACCCAGGGGGAGACCGTGCAAGCCGGCGCCGGCGTGGAGATGCACGTCAAACCGGGCGCCGTCGTGCGTGCGGGCGAGCCGTTGCTGACGCTGCACACCGACGATGCCGCGCGCATCGACCGGGCGCTCGAAGCCCTGACTGGCGCGTACGTCATTGCGCCGAGCGGTAGCCGGCCGGACCTGCAGCCGCTGGTGATCGACCGCATCGCGTGAGCGCCGGGCGCGGCCGGCGCCAGCCTGATCACCTGGGCCCTTCGCCTCGTTACGCTCGGGACATGGTCAAACTGATCCGAACCCCGCAGCGTGTCCCCGTCCCCGGGGGCAAGGTCATCGACGAGTACGTCGGCCGCGTGTCCACGGGCACCGACGGCGTGTCCGTCGCCCGGATGAAAGCCCCGCCCGGTTGGGACGAGCCCGCCCAGACACCACAGTTCGACGAAGTGACCCTGGTCCTGGCCGGACGCCTCGTCGTGGAGCACGACGACACGCGGACCGAGGTGGCCGCTGGCGAAGCGGTCCTGACCCCGGCCGGGCAAACCGTGCGTTACGTCGCCGGTTCCGACGGCGCAGAGTACGTCGCCGTCTGCGTGCCGGCCTTCGCCCCGGAGCTCGCGGGCCGGGAGGACTGATCAAGGACCGCCCGGCGCGACCGGACCGGCCGGACCGGAATAGCTCCGGAATGGCCCGGCGCTAAGCCGGCATCCTCAGTACGCTGCATGTGCAGGCGTTGCACCTGCACGTGCGGCCCGCGTGTCCTGCACGTGCAAGACGTGCGTCTGCACGTGCGGTGGAAATTCCACAAAGGATCTTCGAATCGGGCGTAACGGACATGCCGGGCGGATTGTCGTGGCGCTCAAGCGTCGTCTTGCCACGCCACCATGAGCCGGGGAACACCGACCTGGCCGACGTCGGTCTCCAGCGGCACGATGCGGTGGCGCTCGCGCCGGATCGGCGTCGCGGTCCAGGCGTGATCTGCAGCGTTCCAGGTAAGAACGTATTCGACATCGCGGCGGAGCATGGGTCGCCTAGCCTCTCGGTGCGGTTGTACTCGGCGGGTTGCCGGGATCGGGGTGGTCGCACCGGCAACCCGCCTCAAGTCACGGCTTCCATGATCGGTGCCGAATCGGGAGAAAAGGCACCGGCCATGACTCGTATTGCGATCATTTCGCCGGAATGGCGCGAACGCCAGGGGTGAGGCCCGGGAGGATTCGGGGGATGATTCGGGATTGTCGAAAACTCCTGACAAGCCCGCTCAGACAATGTCACTATGGTCTTCCCCGCCTATGTGGAGACATGGTGCGCGAACCGAACGAGCAGCTACGTGCCGCCCGCGAGGCAACGCCGTCGATCGACGTCCCGGGCCTGCCGATGTCTCGGCACGAGCTGGCCCAGCGCGCCAACGCGTACCTGCGCGAAGTCACCGGAAAGCTCTACGAACTCGACGACAACTACATCGGCAAGCTCGAACGCGGTGTCATCCGCTGGCCGCAGGCCCCCTACCGGGAGGCGTTCCGGCACGTCCTCGGTGTGTCGTCGGATCACGACCTCGGGTTCGTCAACACGCGCCGGCTCGCTGCGGCTGGAGCGGACGTGAAGCGCCAGGATTTCCTGCGGGCTGCGTTCGTCGGCGTCGGCGCCCTGGCGTCGCCGTCGTCGTTGCTCGACCTGCTGCGGCCCGCCGAGCACGATGCGCCCCGCGCTGTGGGGCGCAGCGACATCGAGCAGGTCCGCGGTGCGGCCGATCTGCTGGCCAGCTGGGGACACAGTCACGGCGGCGCCGGTGTGAGACAAGCCGCGAACGCCCAGTTGCGCTGGTTCGCGCAACTGCTGACGGCGCACAGTGCCGGCGCGGTGCGCGTCGAGCTGCACGAGGCCGTGGGGCTGCTGGGGCATGCCACCGCGCACATGTCCTTTGACGCCTGTGACTACGACGAGGCCCGCCGGATCTTCGGATTCTCGCTGGCCTGTGCCGAGGAGGTCGAAAGCTGGCATCTGCGGGCCAAGGTCTTGTCGTCGATGGCTCGCCAGGAGATCTGGCGAGGTGAGCCGGATCAGGGCTTGACCTTGGCCGAGTCAGCGCTCGTCCGCGCGGACCGGCTGACGGCCACCGAACGGGCGATGCTGCACACCGCTCGCGCTCGGGCGTTGGCCAAGCTGGGCCGCCGGCAGGAGACGTTGCGCGCCGTCGGAGCCGCTGACGAGGCGTTCAGCGCCGCCGAGCCGGCTGACGATCCGCCCTGGATGGCGTACTACGACGCCGCCCAGCACGCCGGTGACACCGGGCATGCGCTGTTCGATCTGTCGATCGATGGGCATCGCACCGAAGCGGCGACGCGGCTGCAAGCGGCCATCGACGGCCACACCGCCGGCTACGCCCGGTCGCGAGCGATGTCGCAGACCAAGCTCGCCTCGTTGACCATGGCCGTCGGCGATCCCATGGAAGCGGTGACCATCGGCCTGGCCGCTGTCCACGACGCCGGACGGTTGCATTCCCGGCGGGCCGCGATGGATCTGGCCGAGCTGCGCGATCATGCGACTGCGCACGCCGCTGTGCCGGAGGTGGGTGACTTGCGGGAACGGCTCACAGCAGCCCTCGTGGCGTGACTCGCACGTTCGACAGCATCCTGGCGCACGCGTGTGCACGTGCCGGGCTCAGCACGCGCCACGCTGTGCGTGTCCAGGTCGCGGAGAACGCGATCTATCGACTTCGCCCCGGGGTGATCGCGCGCGTCGGGCGCACCGGGCAGGCCGCCGTGGCGATCAAGGAGGTCCGCGTCGCGCGCTGGCTGGAACATGCCGGGTTGCCGGCGGCTCGCGTGCTGCCGGATGTCGATCAACCGGTCGACGTGGACGGAGCGGCCGTCACCTTCTGGCGCGAGCTGCCTACTCACCAGCCCGGCGACAGCGTGCGGGTCGCTGAGATGCTACGGCGGTTGCACCGGTTGGAGCCGCCGACCTGGTTCCACTTGCCGTCGCTGGCGCCGTTCGTCCGGATCCGGGAGCGGGTCCAGGCCGCGCTGATCCCCGCGGCAGACCGGGACTGGCTGCTGTCGTACCTCGACGACCTCGAACGACGCTACGCAGCCGGGCTGCCGCCCGGCCTGGCGCCCACGGTGGTGCATGGCGATGCCTGGGTGGGCAATGTCGTCATAGACGACACCGGCACGGCCTGGCTCGTCGACCTCGAGCGCTTCGCCGTCGGCCCGCCGGAGTGGGACTTGGTCTCCACCGCCGTGCGCTTCAGCTCGTTCGGGTCGCTCGGCGCCGCGGAGTACAGCGAGTTCTGCCGCACCTACGGGCACGACGTCATGAGCTGGGACGGCTACGAGACCCTGCGCGACATCCGCGAGCTGCGCGCGTGCTCGTACATGCTGCAACAGGCCACGACGAACCCCGCCGCGCGAGCGGAAGCCGCCATGCGCGTGGCCTGCCTGCGCGGGGCGGCCGGTCCGCGGCCTTGGTCGTGGTCTCAGATCAGCTGAGCCGACGGTGCCGGCGCCGGGCTGGACGATCTCACAGCGGGTCCACGCGCAGCAGGAAACCACGCCGCCGCACGAAGTCGGCCAGCGAGTCGCGGTGCTGTTCGCAGGCCGTCCAGACCTTCTCGCGATCAGGGGCGTGAATTTTCGGGTTGTTCCAGACCACGGCATAGGAGGCCGAAGCCCGGCACCCTTTGGCCGAGCACACCACCGGCTCGGTGGGCTGCGGCGATGGCTGGCTCATGCTCGCCACTGTGCCACACGCCGTCCGGGCGGCCGGAGGACCCGGCTGCCTCCCGCCGGGCGAACAGGCAGGATGGGGGGACGACAACCGTTGACACCCCATGCCGTCCAACGCCATCTGGGGGTGGCCTCGTGGATGACCAGCTCGTCGGCCAGGTCCTGACGTCGGCTGCTGCCGGAGCGCTGGCCGGCGCATCGATGTGCGCCCGCCGCGGCCGGACTGCCCTCGCTGGCGGTGCGGCCGCCGGCGCCGCGATCGTCGGCAGCTCCGAACTGATCGCCCGGCGGCGGCAGCGACCCGACGAGATCCCCGCTCTGCCCCATCGGATCGTCGCCAGCGTCGCGTTCGCCGCTCCACTGGGCTGGCTCGCCGATCTGGTCGCCGCGCGGCCACGCCCGCGGACGGTCGCCACGGTGACCGGGGCCGCAGCAGGGGCGTTGGGCATCCGCCCACAGAAGGTGGCGCTCGGGCCGGTGGTGGGCCTGGCGGTGGGCACGAGTCTCGAGCGATGGACCCGCGGCCTACCCGGTGCGGTGACCGTGGCGTCGACGGTGCTCGCTTTCCGGATCACGTCGGCCGTGGTCTTCCGGGATGCCCAGGTATCGCTGCTGGCCGAGCGGGCCGGCGTGGACGACCTTCCGTTCGTGGTGCCGCTCGGCTCGCCCAACCGCTACGTCGGCACCGACTATGTTCGCGCACTGGCCACCACGATCGGCGGGCCGTACGTGCGTGATTCCCGTGACATCGGCATCGTCGATACCCTCGAGCACCTGGCCGGCCCCGAGTTCGAGCCGGCGCGCGCCCACTCGCTCGTGCGGGAGTTCTACGAGCACACCACCCGGTTCGCGCTCGACATCGTGCCCGAGTGGCGAGCCTGGGTGCGTCCTGGTTACCTGCTTTACCGCGCCGCCGTCGCGCGGCCCTTGGGTCAAGCCAACGTGCCGATGAACCAGCGGCACGCACTGCGCGGCATGGTCAGCCGGATCGACACGACCGTCGACCGCGACGGCCGGGTGATCCGCGGGTGGATCCGTTCGTTCGCCGACAACGACGAACCCATCTATGTCGGCATCTACACCACGTACCGCCACGACGACCGCGGGTTCGTCAGCGTCGGATTCCCGCTCCCGGACGCCAGCTTCACCGCGACGCTGGAGCCGCGCAACCTTCCCGGCGGGGGCCTCGCCTTGACGAGCCGGAGCGCGCATCGCCATCCCGGGCACTACCTGACCTACATCGACCGCAGCAGCGGCGAATTGACCACCCTGACCGTCGACGGGTTCGGCGAGGAGCTCCGGGTGTCGGTGGCCGGCGACGAGTTGCGCGCGCAGCACGCCTTCACCGTCTTCGGCCTGGACTTTCTCACCTTGCACTACACGATCCGCCGCCGTGACGACCGGTGATCACCGGCGAGGTCGGCCGCAGGAAGGGGGTTGTCGTCGTGCTGCCGTACGTCACTTTCTGGTCCCCCGTGGACGTTGCCTCCCGGTCGGTCGTGCTCAGGCGGGCTCGGCGCCCGGCCGGCCGTTCTCCATGACGTACGTCGCGCGCGTGGACACCGGTGCGTCCGGTGTCGTCACCTGGGGGAGGACCTTGAAGTCGCTGATCCACTGCTCGGCATCGAGGCGGCACGTCACGTAGCCGCGTTGGATGTTGTAGAACTTCACGTGCGGGTTGACGATCAGCCCGGCGCGGCCGAGGTTGTCGATGTCTTGTCCGTCGCCACCGGAACTGATGGAGGTGCCGACCAGTTCGGAGGCCAGCGTCGCGGAGTCGGGATCGGCGTAGTCGGCCTTGATGTCGGCGACGAGATTGCGGTGCCAGTCGCCGGTCAACACGACCGGATTGGACACGCCGCGCTCGGCGATGCCGCCGAAGATCCGGTCGCGCGAGGCAGCATAGGCGTCCCAGCAGTCGCGGCCGAGCCCCTCCCAGCCGTCGTGCGGGAGGTCGGGGTCGGTCTCGGAACCGTGGTCGAACTGGGCGACGCGAACCTGCTGGGCCAGCACGTTCCATCGCGCACGCGAGGCAGCCATGCCGTCGAGCAGCCAGCGTTCCTGCTCGTCGCCGGTCAGCGTGCGCTCGGGATCGAGGCGGGCCGGGTCGTCGCCGTCGTCGAGGATGGGGTCGCGGTACTGGCGAGTGTCGAGCAGGGAGAACTCGGCCAGGTCGCCATAGGTGAACCAGCGGTACAGCCGCATGTCAGGCCCGGTGGGCAGCGCCGTGCTGCGCAGCGGGAGGTGTTCGTAGTACGCGCGGAACGCCGACGCGCGACGTTCGAGGAATTCCGGCTGGGTCGGGGTCGGAGTGTCCTTCTCCGGGACGTCGCCGGCCCATCCGTTCTCCACCTCGTGGTCGTCGAGCGTGACGATCCACGGCGCGACCGCGTGCGCGGCCTGCAAGTCCGGGTCGCTCTTGTACAGCCCGTACTGCGTGCGGTAGCGCTTGAGGCTGACCGCTTCTTCGGCGAAGTAGTCCGGGACGGCGATCCCGCGGTTGCCGCCGTCAGCGGGGATGCCGTACTCGTAGATGTAGTCGCCCAAGTGCACGATCAGGTCGAGGTCTTCGGCGGCCATGTGCCGGTAGCCGGTGTAGAAGCCGTCATGCCAGGCCTGGCACGAGGCGAAGGCGAAGGTCAGCGACGACAACGGGGCGCCGAAGGCCGGCGCGGTCTTCGTGCGGCCCACCGGGCTGTGCTCCCGGCCGGCCCGGAAGCGGTAGAAGTACTCGCGGCCCGGTCGCAGGCCGTGCACCTCCGCATGCACCGAGTGCGCCAGTTCGGGGGTGGCTGCCACGCTGCCGCGACGAACGACATGCCGGAAGTTCTCGTCGTCGGCGACTTCCCAGTGCACCCGCACCGGACGCGAGGGCATCCCGCCGTGACCGTCCTCGGCCAGCGGATCCGGGGCGAGGCGGGTCCACAGCACCACACTGTCCGGCAGCGGATCACCGGAGGCGACACCGAGGCTGAACGGGTCGGTGCCGAACGTGGGAGCCGCGTACGACCGGTCGGTCGTGATGGCGCCGGTCCCCAACAGCACCGCGGCCGTGCTCACCCCGCCCAGCTGGAACAACCGCCGCCGCCCGAACCGGACTCCGACTCCGCCGTTGCGCTGTGTCGTCACATCGTCCTCCCTCGCCGGGCAACACCGTGACTCGGAAGTTCATCGCGAGGTGGAACGGGCGGTCAAGGTTCGTATGACTATTTTGTGAATAATTGTCTTCGCTGGATGCGAGGCTCGTCAGGTGGCGACGAGCGAGATCGCTTGCCGGGCGATCTCGAGTTCTTCGTCGGTCGGGACGACCATGACGGCCACCTCGGCACCGTCGGGAGATATCACGTGTGCTCGCCGGCCGGGCAGCGCGTTACGGACGTGATCGACTTCGATGCCCAGCCGGCGCAGGCCGGACAGCGAGTGCGAGCGCACCCAAGCGTCGTTCTCGCCGATGCCGGCGGTGAACACCACGGCGTGGGCGTGTCCCAGCACCGCCAGGTACGCGCCGACGTAGTGCCGGATGCGATGGCAGTAGACCTCGCGGGCGAGCAGGGCGTGCTCGTCGCCCTCACGGGCTCGCCGGTGCACCTCGCGCATGTCGTTGGCACCGGCCAAGCCGAGTAGTCCGCTGCGCCGGTTGAGCAGGTCGTCGAGGTCGTCGACGGCCATGCCCGCCTCGCGGCGCAGGTGGAACAGGATGCCCGGATCGAGATCGCCCGAGCGGGTCCCCATCACCAGGCCTTCCAGCGGCGTCAGGCCCATCGACGTGTCCACCGAGCGGCCGCCGCGGACCGCCGTGGCCGACGCCCCGTTGCCGAGGTGCAACACGATGAGATTGGTGTCTTCGAGGCGGCGTTCCAGCAGCCGAGCGGCCTCGTGGGAGACGTACGAGACCGACGTGCCGTGAAAGCCGTAACGCCGCACGCCGTGCTCGGCGGCCGTGCTGGTGTCCAGCGCGTAGGTGTAGGCCGAGGCCGGCAGGCTCTGATGGAACGCGGTGTCGAACACGGCGACGTGCGGCAGATCGGGCAGCGCCCGGCGGGCGACCTGGATGCCGGCCAGGTTGGGTGGATTGTGCAGCGGGGCGAGCGGGGTGAGGGCCTCGATCGTGGCCTCGACGTCGTCGTCGACCACCACCGGGTCGGCGAAGCGGTCGCCACCGTGCACCACGCGATGGCCCACCGCGACGAGGCCGGACTCCGCCAGCGGGCGGCCGGTCTCGTCGAAGGCGCGCATGATCTCGCGCAGTCCTCGCTCGTGATCGGGAACGTCGACGTCGATCTCGCGTACGCCGTCGGGGTCTTCGTGGCGCAGCCGGCCACCGGATTCCCCGATCCGTTCGAGCAGGCCTTGGGTCGTGGCGGTGCCGTTACCGGTGTCGACGAGGCGGTATTTGATCGACGACGACCCGCAGTTCAGGACGAGCACGGTCGCGGTCATCGAGAAGTTCCGTTCTTGTCGGAGTGGACGGTTAACCTGCCTGCATGTCTTCGACCAACATGCAGATCGGCATGTGCTTCGACCGCACGTTTCCGCCGGGGCTCGTGGTCGAGCTCGCGCGCAGCCTCGAGGATGCCGGCGCCGGCATGCTGTGGGTCATCGAGGATTGCTTCTACACCGCCGGCGTCAGCCTCGCCGCGGCCGCCTTGACGGCTACCGAACGGCTCGCGGTGGGCATCGGCATCCTGCCGGCGCTCGCCCGCAACCCGGCGGTCACGGCCATGGAGCTCGCCACGTTGGCCGGGTTGGCCCCCGGGCGAGTGCTGCCGGGCATCGGCCACGGTGTGCAGGCGTGGATGGCGCAGATGGGTGCGCGCCCGGCCTCGCCGCTCACGGCGCTGGAAGAGGTCTTCGTCGCGGTGCGTCGCTTGCTCGCCGGTGCGAAGGTCACCACCCACGGGCGCTACGTCGATCTCGACGATGTGCAGCTCGACCAGCCGCCACAGCAGCCGCTGCCGGTGCTGGCCGGGGTCCGTGGCCCACGTTCGCTGGCGCTGGCCGGCCGGGTCGCCGACGGCCTGGTCCTCGCCGAGCCCACCAGCGCGTCCTACGTCCGGTGGTCGCTGCAGCAAGCCGGTCGCGACCCGGGTGATTTCCACGTCGCGGCCTTCGATGTGCTGTGTGTCGCCGCCGATCGCCGGGAGGCCTACCGGACCATGGCCCCGTGGCTGGCCACGATGCTCGACCAGCCGACGGCCGGGATGACCGCCCTGCCGTTCTACGACGACCTCGCCGCACGCTACGCCCAGCAGGGCCTCGACGGGCTGGTGACCATGCCGACGCAGTGGTGGACGGAGCTGGCGCCGGTGGGCACCATGGACGACGCTGCCGAGCATCTGCAGGCCTTGGAGGACGCCGGCGTGCGAAGCGTCGGGCTGTACCCCAGGCCGACGACTGACCTCGCGCGGGCGCAGGTCGCCGACATAGCCGCCCTGGCGGCGCGCTAGGGCGCTCACGTCGTCGGCTCGCTGTCCGCGGCTTCGAGCGACTGCGCCTGGATCGCGGTGATCGCGATCGTGTTCACGATGTCGCGTACGAGCGCTCCACGCGACAGATCGTTGACCGGCTTGCGCAGTCCTTGCAGCACCGGCCCGATCGCCACGGCGCCGGCGCTGCGCTGCACCGCCTTGTAGGTGTTGTTGCCGGTGTTGAGGTCGGGAAAGATGAACACGCTCGCGCGGCCGGCGACGTCACTGCCGGGCAGCTTCGAGCGAGCCACGCTCGCATCGACCGCGGCGTCGTACTGCAGCGGCCCGTCGACGGACAAGTCCGGGCGGCGTTGCCGGACCAGGGTGGTGGCCTGGCGCACCTTGTCCACGTCCGATCCGGATCCGGAAGCGCCGGTGGAGTACGACAGCATCGCCACCCGCGGCTCGATACCGAACTGGGCGGCGGTTTCCGCCGACGAGATCGCGATGTCGGCCAACTGCTCCGCCGTCGGGTCGGGGTTGACCGCACAGTCGCCGTAGACCAGCACCCGGTCACGCAAGCACATGAAGAACACGCTGGACACGATCGACACGCCCGGACGTGTCTTCACGACTTCGAACGAGGGGCGGATCGTGTGGGCGGTGGTGTGCGTCGCGCCGGACACCATGCCGTCGGCGAGCCCGAGCAACACCATCATGGTGGCGAAATACGACACGTCGCCGACCCGGTCCCACGCGGCGTCGTAGTTGATGCCCTTGTGCGCTCGTCGCTGGTGATACTCCTCGGCGAATCGCTCCCGGAGGTCGCTGTCCTGCGGGTCGACGAACTGCGCACCGCTGACGTCCACCCCGAGCCGGGTAGCTGCGGACTCGATCTCGGACCGGCGCCCCAGCAGCGTGACCTGCGCGATGCCTCGACGCAGCACGGTGTCCGCGGCCTTGAGGATCCGGTCGTCGTCGGTCTCGGGCAGCACGATGTGCTTGCGGTCCGAGCGGGCGCGATCGACCAGGTCGTGCTCGAACATCAACGGGGTCACGGCATCGCTGCGCGTGACGTCGAGCCGGTCGAGCAGGTCGGCGGTGTCGACGTGATCCTCGAACAGCCCCAGCGCTGTCTGGATCTTGCGCCCGGCGTGTTTCGTGAGCCGTCCGCGCACCGCGGCCAGCCGGGTCGCCGTCGGGAAGGTGTCGCCGGGCATGGAGATGATGGGCAGGCTCAGGTCGAGACCGTCGATCAGCTGGACGACCTGGTCGGGCAGTGCGAATCCGCCGTTGAGGACGACCCCGGCCAGCGACGGGAATGTCGTGGAGGCGTGGGCCATCAAGACGCCGAGCAGCACGTCGCTGCGGTCCGACGGGGTGATCAGAACGCCGTCCTCGATGAGGCGATCCAAGACGTTGGGCAGTGTCATCCCGGCGATGACGAGGCCCAATGACTCGCGGCCCAGCCGGTCCGGATCGCCGCGGAACAGGCTGCCGCCGCCGGCCTCGACGAGGTCGGCCACCGTTGGCGCGGACAGCAGCGGTTGTTCGGGCAGCGCGAAGGCAGGGCCGAACGGCTCCAAGGCCGAGCGGGTGGGCTCGAGCAGGTCCGGGTCGACCCGGTTGGCGATGACGCCGACGAGGGTCCCATAGTTCGCGGTCAACTCCGCAGTGGCCATCTCAGCGACCGCATGAACGTCGTCGGGGCTCCGGTCGCGCCCGTTGAGCACCAGCAACACCGGTGCGCCCAGGTCGGCGGCGATCCGGGCATTGAAGGAGAACTCGGTGGGGCTGTCGACGTCGGTGTAGTCGCTGCCGACCACGAGCACCGCTTCGCACTGAGCGGCCACGACACGGTAGCGGTCGAGGATGGTGCGCATGGCGGCGTCGGGATCGGCGTGGACCTCGTCGTAGGTGACCCCTGCGCAGACCTCGTAGGGCAGATCGACGCCGTCGTGCTCGAGCAACAACTCGAGCACGTAATCAGGCCGGGTTCCGGATCGTACGATCGGGCGGAACACACCGACACGACCGATGCGGCTGGTCAAAGCCTCGAGGACGCCTAGCGCCACCGTCGACTTGCCGGTCTCACCGGTGACCGATGCAACATACACACTCCGGACCACGTGCGCGAGGCTATCCCTCTATCGGAGTAGCGTCGATGCATGGCACCCACACCGGACGAGATCGCCGCCGCACCCAAGGTGCTGCTTCATGATCATCTGGACGGCGGGCTGCGCCCGCAGACTGTCATCGAGCTGGCCGACGAGGTCGGCTACGAACTCCCCGTCCGCGACCCCGAGGGGTTGCGGGCCTGGTTCGTCGACTCCGCCGACTCCGGCTCGCTGGAGCGCTACCTCACCACCTTCGAGCACACGGTGGGCGTCATGCAGACCGCGGATGCGCTGACTCGGGTCGCCGCGGAGTGCGCGGAAGATCTCGCGGCTGACGGTGTCGTCTACGCCGAGGTGCGGTATGCCCCCGAGCTGCATGTCGAGCAGGGGCTGAGCCTCGAAGAGGTCGTGGCGGCGGTCGAGAAGGGTTTTCGGCTCGGTGAGTCGCGCGCAGCCGCGGCCGGCCGGCCCATCCGGATCGGGTCGTTGCTGGCGGCGATGCGCCAGGCGGCCCGGTCGCGGGAGATCGCCGAGCTGGTCGTGGCGCATCGGGAAGCCGGCGTCGTCGGGTTCGACATCGCCGGCGCCGAGGCGGGGTTCCCTCCGACGCGTCATCTCGACGCGTTCGAATACCTCAAGCGCGAGAACGCGCACTTCACCATCCACGCCGGCGAGGCGTTCGGGCTGCCGTCCATCTGGGAGGCGTTGCAGTGGTGCGGGGCCGACCGGCTCGGGCACGGGGTACGCATCATCGACGACGTCGAAGTTCACCCTGATGGCTCGGCCACTCTCGGTCGCCTGGCGGCCTACGTCCGCGACAAGCGGATTCCGCTGGAGCTGTGCCCGTCGTCGAACATCCAGACCGGGGCGGCGCCGTCGATCGCCGAGCATCCGTTCGGGTTGCTGGCTCGGCTGCGCTTCCGCGTGACGGTCAACACCGACAACCGGCTGATGAGTGCGACCTCGATGTCGCACGAATTCACGCAACTGTCCGAGGCGTTCGGCTACGACCTCGACGACTTCCAGTGGTTCACGGTCAACGCGTTGAAAAGCGCGTTCATCCCGTTCGATCAGCGCCTGGCGTTGATCAACGACGTCGTCAAGCCCGGATACGCTGCGCTGGGCGCTCGCCGGGCCTTCGCGCGGGTACAGGCGCCCTCGGCGTCGTGATGGTTCAGCTCGTGCCGGCTCAGTCGTCGGGGTGGCTCAGTCGTCCTCGGGCATGATGACCCACAGCGCCACGTAGGCGAGTACCTGCGGACCGGGCAGTAGGCACGAGGCGATGGCGATCACGCGCATGGTGGTCGGCGTGATGCC
The DNA here is from genome assembly GCF_027324685.1 of Haloactinopolyspora sp. Classification (NCBI taxonomy): domain Bacteria; kingdom Bacillati; phylum Actinomycetota; class Actinomycetes; order Jiangellales; family Jiangellaceae; genus Haloactinopolyspora; species Haloactinopolyspora sp. The sequence goes on along the minus strand of NZ_DAHVSH010000203.1, from coordinate 29,933 downwards.
GAACCGACGGGCCAGGCCGGCGCACACGCCGCCGATCACCCGTCCGTCACGGGGCCTGGAGAGGCTTCGTCGTTTGGTGGGGTAGTACGAGGTTGTCATGCTTCCACGATAGATTTCCGCGCCGGCTCGGACATCAGGGATCGTCCCTGAACTCGGCGGTCAGGGCTTCCCTGAGGGCGTGAGCTGGTCGAGGCCTGCGCAGTCGCGCAACGCCGCGAACTCGCCGGCCATGGCGTCGGCGTCGCTGCCGGTCACCACGGTGGGAAGCCCATCGGCCCGGATGCGCGCCGGGGTCCAGGCGCTCTCGGTCACGCCGGTGTCGTCGACGGTCAGCGTCAGGATGCCGGTGGCTGCGGTGTCGGGGTTCTGCGTGTACCAGACGAAGTTGCCCAGGCCGTAAGCGACGAAGGTGTCGTCGAGCATCCCGGCGCCCTGCAGCCGATGGGCGTGGCTGCCGACGACGATGTCGGCGCCGGCGGCGGAAAGCTGTCCGGCCAGTCTCGATTGGGAAGCACTCGGGCAGCTCTCGCCTTGCACGCCCCAATGCAGATAGACGACGACCACGTCGTGGCTGGCGGCCGCGGATCGCACGGCGCTGATCAGGCGATCGGGATCGAGGGCGACGGCGATGCCGCCGCGCTCGGGCGTGGCGGCCCACTGCTGGGTGGGGTCGGCCCTGGGATCGTCAGGCACGGAGGCGCCGAAGACGGCGACATCGACAGCACCGATGCTGCGGCGAGCCGGGGCGAAAGCGTCGGACACGTCGGCGCCGATCCCGATGACGGACAGCGGCGGAGTCGCCGTGCGGGCCGCTTCTGCGGCCCTGAGGGTGTCGGCGAGCCCGTCGAGGCCGAAGTCCAGGCCATGGTTGTTCGCCATCGTGGCGATGTCGACGCCGGCGGCCGCGAGTGCCTCGAGTGCTGCCGGCGGGGCCTGGAACGTGTACCGCTTGGGCTCGGGGGTCCCGGAGGTGCCGATGGAGGTCTCGAGGTTGACGACGGTCAGATCGGCCGCAGACAGGTGCGGCGCGATCGGCGCCAGCGCAGCGGCTGGTTCGTCGAGCCGGTCGCGCAGGGGTCCCTCGAAATGGATGTCGCCGGCGAACGCGATGGTGATGGGCGCCGGCGCTGGTGCCCGAGGCGACGTCGACGGGCTCGTGTTGCTCGGCGGGCGAGCGGATTCGGAGCCGGATGGGCTGGTGCCAGAGCCCGGGCTGGTCGCGGTGGTGGTGCTCGTGGCGGGGCTGGTGGGGGACGAGGGGTCGTCGTCGGCGGTGCACCCCAAGCCCACGGCGGCCGAGGCCACGACTGCGGCCGCAAGTTTCACCGCTCGCGGCGACCGCTCACGCCCTGCCATGTGTCGAGCCTACGGTTCTGCGCGTGTTGTTCCTTGCGCAGTACTACGCCAAACGTAATACTGCGGTTGGCACAAGAGGGGAGACCCCATGGACACCAGTCAGCTACTCAAGGGTGTGCTCGACGTCGCCGTGCTCGCCGTTCTCCGCGACGCGGACGGATACGGCTACGACGTCGTCCGGCGCCTGCGAGCCGCGGGCCTCGACGAGGTCGGCGAAGCATCGGTCTACGGCACCCTGCGCCGGCTCTACTCGGCCGGGGCGCTGACCACCTACGTCGTGCCGTCGGAGACAGGACCGAACCGGAAGTACTACAGCGTCAACGGGACCGGCCATGATGTGCTGCGGCGCTCGGCCAAGACGTGGCACGAGTTCGCCGCCATCATGACCAGCTTGGTCCACGGTGAAACGGAGGCAGCGTGACCAACGGCCCAGGAACGTCTCCGCCGGCAGTGAGCGCCTACGTCGCGGCCGTGCGCGACGAGCTCAGCGACCTGCCGCCCGCGCAGACTGCAGACATCCTGGACGACGTGCGTGAGCACATCACCCAGGTGGCTCAGGAGTACGGCGACGACGTTCGGCTCGCCGAGCTCATCGATCGGCTCGGCTCGCCGTCGGCCTACGTCGCGGAGCTGCGGGCCGCGGCGGGTATCGCCCCGCCGACTCCCCAGCCGCAGCGTGCCGGGTTCGGCCGGCGGCTCCTGCGGTTGCTGGCTGCGGTGTTCGGCACCGCGACGGCTGGGTTCACCGTGGTCACCGTGGCCGACGTGGTGTTCAGCTTGTCCGGAGCGCCGGCGTTCTTCGGTGTACCGGCGGCGGTCTGTTTCGTCGTGGGCGGCGCGAGCGTGCTGTTCCTCGTGCTTCGTCACGAGGATCCGGCCGGAGAGTTGCGCCAGATCCCGGGGGCATGCTGGCTGGGTGAGCGAGTGCAACAGCTGCGCGCGACGTCCTGGGGTCCTGGTGTCATCGACTTCGCGGCGTCGTTACAGCCGGCATGGTGGCTGGCCAGGGCCGCCATTCTCGGTGCACTCGTCGCATCCGTCTCCTCGGCGGCGCTGGGCACGTTCGTGTTCGTGGTGGCGGCGGTGGCCTCGGTCTACCTCGGTCGCGCCGCAGCCCGCGGCCAGATGCCGGGCCGCCGAGCGATCGCGATCTACGGCCTCAACGCCGCCATCGTCGCCGGGGGCGTGTTCGGCGTACTGGCGATCGCGCAGAGTCCGCACGACGGATACGTCGACCCGATCGACCAGGTGGCGACCGACGGCCTGGCGTACAGCCACGGCGCTGGGTCGATAGCGACCGACGCCGGTGTGCCGGTGACCAACATCTTCGCCTACGCCGCCGACGGCGCGTTGATCGACCAGGTACGCCTCTACGACCAGGATGGCCGCCCGCTGGTTCTGGCGGACACCGAGCCTTGCTATGAGGAGGCGCCCGACGGGACGACGTTCGTCATCGCCAACCCGTGGGGGACCAACGTGTACCCGCGCTTCGTTGCCGAGGCCCACATGTCCGGCTCGTGCGTTCCGGCGCCGCCGGAACCCCCGTACGGCGCCCAGTTGCCCACCAGCGCCGACGCGGATGACGCGGACGCTGGCGCGCCACCGGCTGGTCAGCGGACTGGTCAGCCGACCGGTGAGCCGAGGCCGGCGCCCAGCGGCGGCACATCGGCTCCCGGCAAGTGAGCCGCGGGCCCGGGCGGTCCGGCGCCCCTAGATGCCGACGGGGTGCCAGACGGTCTTGGTCTCCAGGAAGGCGGTGATGCGTTCGAGGTCCGGCTCGGCGGTCCAGTCGGGTTCGGCCTCGGGCGCGCGGACGACGCGCTTGAGGTTGTCCGTCGCGGCCAGTTCGAGCTCCCGGGCGTGTGCGCTGTCGCCAGCGGCTCCGGCGAGATCGATGGCGTTGACGTCCATGTGCGCGGCGAGCCAGGGTGCGGTGTCGCTCAGCTTGCCGGTCAGGATGTTGACGACGCCACCGGGCACGTCGCTGGTGGCGAGGACCTCGCCGAGGGTGATGGCCGGCAGCGGGCGTTCGTACGACGCGGTGAGCACGGCGGTGTTTCCGCCGGCGAGGACGGGCGCCAGCGTCGACACGAGGCCCAGCAGCGACGAGCCCTGCGGAGCCAGCACGGCCACCACGCCGGTGGGTTCGGGCACCGAGAAGTCGAAGTACGGCCCGGCGACGGGGTTGCTCGACCCGACGACCTGCGCGATCTTGTCCGTCCACCCGGCGTACCAGACCCAGCGGTCGATGGCCTCGCCGACGAGTCGTTCGGCCTTGGCGCGGGTCACGCCCTCGCCCGCGCTGACCTCGTCGACGAACTGGGCGTAGCGGCCCTCCATCACCTCAGCGACCCGGTACAGCACCTGTCCGCGGTTGTACGCCGTGGCTGCCGACCAGCCGGGGAACGCCTTACGCGCCGCGGCGACGGCGTCGCGTGCGTCCTTGCGCGAGGCCCACGCTGCGTTGGCGAGGAACCGGCCCTTGCTGTCGGTGACCTGGAACGACCGACCGGACTCCGATCGCGGGAACTTGCCGCCGACGTAGAGCTTGTAGGTCTTCTTCACGGCCAGCCGCTCCGCCACGTCAGTCACGCTCCGTTCTCAGGTAGGACAGCAGGCCGTGCCGACCGCCCTCGCGGCCGTAGCCGGATTCCTTGTAGCCGCCGAACGGCGAGGTCGGGTCGAACTTGTTGAAGGTGTTGGCCCACACGACGCCGGCGCGCAACTGCTGCGACATCCACAGGATCCGCGAACCCTTCTCGGTCCACACCCCTGCGGACAGCCCGTAGGGCGTGTTGTTGGCCTTCTCGACCGCCTCGGCCGGGGTGCGGAACGTGAGCACCGACAGCACCGGGCCGAAGATCTCTTCCCGGGCGATGCGGTGCGCCTGCGACACCCCGGTGAACACCGTCGGGGGGAACCAGAAGCCGCGGTCGGGCAGTTCGCACTCCGGCGACCAGCGCTGCGCTCCCTCAGCTTCACCGACCTCGGACAGCTCGCGGATCCGAGCCAGTTGTTCGGCGGAGTTGATGGCCCCGACGTCGGTGTTCTTGTCCAGCGGGTCGCCGAGACGCAGGGTGCCCAGCCGCCGCTTGAGCCGAGCGAGCACGTCGTCGTACACCGACTCCTGGACCAACAGCCGGGAACCTGCGCAGCACACGTGGCCCTGGTTGAAGAAGATGCCGTTGACGATTCCTTCGACGGCCTGGTCCAGCGGCGCGTCGTCGAAGACGATGTTGGCGGCCTTGCCGCCGAGCTCCAGCGTGGCCTTGGTGGACGTGCCGGCGACGCTTCGGGCGATGGCTTTGCCGACCTCGGTGGAACCGGTGAAAGCGACCTTGTCGATGTCGCCGTGCTCGACGAGCATCCGCCCGGTGTCCCCGGCGCCGGTGATGATGTTGACCACCCCGGGCGGCAGGTCCGCCTGCTGGCAGATCTCGGCGAACAGCAGCGCCGTCAGCGGAGTGGTCTCGGCCGGCTTGAGCACCACGGTGTTGCCCGCGGCCAGCGCCGGGGCGATCTTCCACGACAGCATGAGCAGCGGGAAGTTCCACGGGATCACCTGCGCGGCGACGCCGTAGGGCTTCGGGTCGGGTCCCGCGCCGGCGTAGCCCAGCTTGTCCGCCCATCCGGCGTAGTAGAAGAAATACGCCGCGACCAGCGGAATGTCGACGTCGCGGGACTCGCGGATCGGCTTGCCGTTGTCGATGGACTCCAGCACGGCGAGCTCGCGGGCGCGTTCCTGGATGATGCGCGCGATGCGGAACAGGTACTTGCCGCGGTCGCGCCCGGACATCGTCGACCACGTGCGCGTGTAAGCACGGCGCGCTGCGGCGACGGCATTGTCCACGTCGGCCTGACCGGCCTCGGCGATGTCGGCGAGAACTTCCTCGGTCGCCGGATTCACCGATTTGAAACTCGCGCCGTCCACCGGATCGGCGAATGCACCGTCGATGAACAGCCCGTACGAGCTCTTGATGTCGACGATCGCACGCGACTCCGGCGCCGGTGCGTACTCGAAGTCGGTCATCGCGGATCAGTCCCCGGTGCAGCGATGGTGGTCACGCCCACCAGCGTAGACGTTCGACCGCCCGATATCGCAGTGCGCGGCACCGCGACCGGGCGCTGCGGTCAGGACAGCTGAGCGAAGTCGATGTCGCCCACCCGGAGCCGGAACCCGACTCCGTCGGCCAGCGTGCCGCCGGACGTGTACACCGAACTGTCGGGGGTGTCGGGTTCGGCGGGCGGGAAGAAGCCTTCGTCGATGACGAAGGGGGACTCGAGGATGATCTGGCGGTACACCGGTTCGGTCACCGAGATGCTCTTGTCCGGCCAGGTCTTCACCTCACTCCACGGGTGCCCTGGGTCTTGCCAGGCCGCCTCATACTCGGCCAGCACCGTTTCGCAGTCGTCGAGGGTGTCGTGGGTGATCTTGATGTCGGGCAGCTTTCCGCGCTCCTGCGCAGTCGCTTCTTCGCCCAGGGACAAGGTCAGTTCGCCAACGTCGCGGCCGACGTCGTCCTCCGCCACATGGCCGCTCACCGTGACCGGCACATCCCACCGGTAGCTGAACCAGGGTGTCCCGATGCCGAAACCGGGTCTCGGGCATTCGACCCGGTGCCCGGTGTAGTACTCGTGCGGCTGCAGGTGGCCGGTTCCCGTCACGTTGCCGTCCGCATCGATCAACAACAAACCCCCGATGAGCACGGTGAACGGGTCATCGAAACCCCACTCGAGGCCGGCCGAACGCCACGGGTAGAAGGCGTCCTCAGGGGGCTGGGCGTCGTCGTAGTAAGCCTCCCCGTCAGAGTAGGCCGCCGGATCGAGCGGGCTGTTCGCGAGACCTGCTCGGCGCCATACCTCCGACTTCGGCGGAAGGTACAGGCCCAGGCTGAACGGGACGATCTGCTGTGCGGTGGTGGGGTCGATGGGCGATTCCACCGACAGTTCGATGTTCAGGGCCTGCAGGAACGCCGTGGCGATGAGGCGCCCGTTCTCGGCGACCGACGACGACAAGGCGGTGCGGATGTCGGCCGGGGTGAGGTCGGGACGTTCGGCCAGCGCCACCGCGATCAGACCGGAGACGAGCGGTGCGGAGAACGACGTCCCCGACACGATCTGGTACTCGTCGGGTGGCACCGCCGCCCGAAGATGCGCCGCGGGCGCCAGCACGTCGACGTAGTCGACGTCCGGTGAACACGGCCAGACCGAGCCGTCGCGGGCCGTGCCGCCCACCGCGATCACCGACTCGAACGCGGCGGGCCACCCCGTCTCGTTACCACCGCCGGGGCACCAGTCGCTGCCGTCCCCGGTGTTGCCGGCGGAAGCCACCACGACGACATCGCGGTTCTCCGCGTATTCGACCGCCGGTCGCAGCACCTCGTCCGGACAGCTCCCCATCGCCTCCTGCCACGCCGCGCACCTGGCCGTGAGGCTGATGTTGATCACCTGCGCACCGTCGTCGACCGCGGCGACGATCGCCTCAGCCAGAGCACCTACGCCACCGGTTTGTTCACCACCATCGTTGTATACGTCGTGGACCCGGATGGCCGCACCGGTGGCGATGCCTGGCACCAGCCCGGAGTGTTCACCCACGATCAGCGACGTCACCGCCGTTCCGTGTTCGCCGGGTGTGTCCCGCCCCGGTTCGACGACGTTCGTCTCCGTGATGTCGGCCTGGTCGAGGTTCGGATGGGTGGCCGTGATGCCGTCGTCGATGACTGCGACGGTGACACCCTCACCGCGGGGCTCGGCCGGCAGTGCGTCGAAGTCCATCGCCTCGACCTGCCAGGTGGCCAGCCCCGCCGGGAAACCGTCAGTGCTGAACCCGCCCTCGTCCTCGATGATCGGCTCGGCGACGCTGACCCCGGCGACGCCGTCCTGTTGTCGCAGTTCGCCGATGCGGGCCTCGACGTCTTGGCCCGCCGGCACCGTCACCGTGCGGACGGTGGGCCTGCCCTCGGCATCGACCTCGGAGACGAGCAGATCGATCGGCTCGTTCGCGGGTGGAGTCGCCGACTCGGGCTGGCGTTCGGGTTCCGGCCAGGCAGGCACCTCCACCGCGGCTGACGGCTCGGACTCGACCTCACCGGAGAGCGCGGACACCGTGACTTCGTCGGCGTCTGCGGCGCTGAGCCGGTCCAGGGTGACCGAGCAGGCGCCGTCGGCGCACTGATCACTCTCGATGCGGATCGGTTCGTCGTGTCCAGCCAGGTGCAGCAGGTAGGCGTCGGCGTCGCCGACCGCTTCGAACGACACCACGAGTCCGTCGTCGTTGTCGATTTCCGCGGACACCGACGACGGCGCGGATGCCCCGCCGTCTTCCGCGCCGGGATCAGAGTCCGAACCGGTGCAGGCGGGCACGAGCAGCACGACGGCACCGACCACCAGGCCCGTCGTCCGGACAGCCGAGCGGGAACTGATCACGCGGGCATGAAATCAAAACACGTGACGACTGTCACGCTGGTCAGTCGATCGTGAAGTAGTCCGGTCCGGCGTAGCGCCCGGTGGCCATGCGCTGACGCTGCATCAACAGCTCGTTGAGCAGACTCGAGGCGCCGATGCGGAACCAGTCGGGGTCGAGCCAGTCCGAGCCGGTGGTCTCGTTGACCAGGACCAGATACTTGATGGCGTCTTTGGTCGTCCGGATCCCCCCGGCCGGTTTGACGCCGACCTGGCGGCCGGTGACCTCACGGAAGTCGCGTACGGCCTCGAGCATGGTGAGCGTCACCGGCAGGGTGGCCGCCGGAGCGACCTTGCCCGTGCTGGTCTTGATGAAGTCGGCACCGGCCAGCATGGCCAGCCACGAGGCGCGGCGGACGTTGTCGTACGTACTCAACTCACCGGTCTCGAGAATGACCTTCAGATGAGCCGGTTGCGCGGCCTGCTTCACCGCGACGATCTCGTCGAAGACCTGGCCGTAGCGCCCGGCGAGGAAGGCGCCGCGGTCGATGACCATGTCGACCTCGTCGGCGCCAGCGGCGACGGCGTCGCGCGTGTCGGCTTCTTTGACGGCGAGGCTGGTGCGGCCCGAGGGGAATCCGGTGGCGACACTGGCGACCTTGACCGTGCTGCCGGCCAGCGCCTGCTTGGCCACGCCGACGAGGTCCGGATAGACGCAGATCGCGGCCACGCGTGGCACGTCGCGATCGGTCGGGTCCGGGCGCAGCGCCTTGGCGCACAACGCACGGACTTTGCCCTCGGTGTCCTGCCCTTCCAGCGTCGTCAGGTCGATCATCGAAATCGCGAGATCGATCGCGAACTGCTTGGCGGTGGTCTTGATGGACCGGGTGGCCAGGCTGGCCGCACGCGCCTCGGCGCCGACTTGGTCGACCCCGGGCAGCCCGTGCAGGAAACGACGCAGCGACGCCTCTGTCGACGTGATGTCAGACAGATCGGTGTCGAACGTGGGCAGAACCGTCACGCCGCCGATTCTACGTCCCGCTGGATCGTTCGCCGCGCGTAGCGCGGATCCCGGGTGCTCAGAGGTCGAGGGCGGCCCTGACGTCGTTTCGAACCGTGTCGAGCCGGTTGCGTGCGACGGCGCGGGCGGCGGCGGGATCGTCCAGGGCCTCGACGATCACTTCGAGATAGCACTTGAGCTTGGGCTCGGTGCCACTCGGGCGGATGACGACACGCGTGTCGTCGGCGGTGAGGTAGCGCAACCCGTCGGTCGGGGGCAGCTCTCCGGAGTCGTGGGCGAGATCGTCGACGGTCGTCACCGGAGAGCCGCCGAGGCGTGCCGGCGGCTTCTGGCGCAACGTCTGCATGGCGGTGGTGATGATCGACAAGTCGTCCACCCGGATCGACAGCTGATCGGTCAGGTGGAGGCCGTGGCGTACGGCGAGGTCGTCGAGCAGTTCCCAGACCGTCCGCCCGGCTGCTTTCGCTTGCGCGGCGACCTCGGCGACCAGGACCGCGGCGGAGATGCCGTCCTTGTCGCGCACTGCGACCGGGTCGACGCAGTAACCCAGGGCTTCTTCGTAGCCGTAGACGAGTCCGGGCACCCGCGAGATCCATTTGAAGCCGGTGAGTGTTTCGGCATGCCGCAGCCCGTGCGCGGCGGCGATCCGCCCGAGCAGCCGCGAGGAGACGATGGAGTTGGCGAAGACGCCGCCGGCGCCGCGGCTGGCGATGTGCTCGCCCAGCAGCGCGCCCAGGTCGTCGCCGTGCAGCATCTGCCAGCGGTCGCTGCCGTCGTCGACGGGTAGGGCGAGTGCGCACCGGTCACCGTCGGGGTCGTTGGCGATGACGATGTCGGCGTTGATGTCTTGAGCCAGCGAGACCGCCAGGTCGACTGCCCCCGGCTCCTCCGGGTTCGGAAACGCGACCGTCGGAAAGTCCGGATCGGGCTCAGCTTGTTCGGGCACCGGGTGAACGTCGCCGAACCCCGCTCGGCGTAGCGCGTGGACGACGGTGCTGCCGGCGACCCCGTGCAGCGACGTGAGCACGATGGTGAGTTCGCGCGGACCGCCGGGCCGGGCGATCGCGGCCGCAGCGGAGACATAGGCCTCGATGACGTCCTCGCCGACGTTGCTCCACCCATTCGCGGCTCGCTCGACGGCGCCAACCGACGTGATGGTCGCGATGTGCCCCGCGATCTCGGTGTCGGCCGGAGAGATGATCTGCGAGCCGCCGTCGGCTCCGCCCAGGTAGACCTTGTAGCCGTTGTCCTGCGGCGGATTGTGGCTGGCGGTGACCATCACGCCGGCGTCGGCATCGAGATGCCGTACGGCGAAGGCGAGCACCGGCGTCGGCAACTCTCGGGGCATGACGGCGGCGTCGATACCGGCAGCGGTGAGAACCGCGGCGGTGTCGGTGGCGAAGGTGCGCGAGCCGTAGCGAGCGTCGTAACCGACCACCACCCGGTGCTGGCGCCCGTCAACCGGAGTCCTGGAGCTGAGCAGGAAGTTCGCCAACCCGGCAGCGGTCCGGATGACGACGGCCCGGTTCATCCGGTTCGGTCCGGCCCCGAGGGCGCCCCGGATACCGGCGGTGCCGAACTCGAGGAAGCCCGCGAACCGGTCGCGCAGGTCGGCCATGGCCCCGCTGTCGCCATCCACGGCCTCGGCGATCAGAGCGTGCAGTTCGGCCCTGGTGGACGGGTCGGGGTCGTCAGCCAGCCAGGCGTGCGCCTGTTCGATCACGTCGCTGGTCACCCGCGCCCATCCTCTCGCCTTCTGCTCGTAACGATCCTAGGCGGCGATCAGATCCGGGCGACGATGTCAGCCAGCAATGCGCTGATACGCGGACCGGCGGCCCGGCCGGCCTCGATGACCTCGTCGTGACTCAGCGGCGTTGCGCTGATACCCGCGGCGAGGTTGGTGACCAGCGACAGTCCCAACACCTCGAGACCGGCCTCGCGGGCGGCGATCGTCTCGAGCGAAGTGGACATGCCGACCAGATCGCCGCCGATCCGGCCGGCGAAGCGCACTTCGGCGGGGGTCTCGTAGTGCGGCCCGCGGAACTGGACGTAGACGCCCTCGTGCAGCGACGGGTCCACCTCGCGAGCCAGCGCCCGCAGCCGCGGCGAGTAGGCGTCGGTGAGGTCGACGAAGGTGGCGCCCTCCAAGGGGGAGGTCGCCGTCAGGTTGATGTGATCTCTGATCAGGACCGGGGTTCCGGCCGACCATTCATCGCGGAGCCCGCCGCAGCCGTTGGTCAGCACCAGCGTCTGTGCGCCGGCGGCTGCAGCGGTGCGCACGCCGTGGACCACGGCACGCACGCCCCGGCCCTCGTACAGGTGGGTCCGGGCGCCCAGCACCAGAGCGTGCCGGCCGGTCTCGCCGATCCGGATCGACCGGATCGTGCCGGGGTGTCCGGCGACGGCGGGTTTGGCGAATCCGGGAACGTCGTCACTGGACAGCTCGGCCACCGTCGGCCCGATCAGATCCGCCGCGGCACCCCAACCGGAGCCGAGGACGAGGGCGACCTCGTGTCGTGAGATGCCGGTAGCCGTCGCGATGTGCTCAGCGGCTGCTCGAGCCGCGGCCTGTGGGTCGCCGGAAAGGTTCGTGTCGTCCGCGTTCACCCGGGGACTGTATCTCGCTCGAAGGGAGCCGACCGCGACTGCTCACGCCTCGTCGGTCGACGCCCCGTGATCGTGTTCGTCTCGGTGGCCGGCGCCGTGGGCGTGGTGGCGACGACCGTCGACGCCCACGCCGCGCAGCGTGAGCACGGCGATCATGATCGCCGCCGCGACGATGGCGATGTCGGCGACGTTGCCCACGAAGAACCCGCCGTAGTCGATGAAATCGACGACGTGGCCCTCGGGGAACCCGGGCTTGCGGAACAAGCGGTCACCCAAGTTGCCGAAAGCGCCACCGAGCAACAGCCCGAACGCGACGGCCCAGCCGCGCGAGCCGATCTTGGTCGCGGCCCGTAGCACCACGATCACGACGATCACCACGATCAGCGTGAGCAGCCACGTCAGTCCGGTGCCGATCGAGAACGCGGCACCGGAGTTGTAGAGCAGCCGGAACTGGATGAACTCGCCGATGACGTTCACCGGTGCCTGATCACCGAGGGACTTCTCTGCCCAGTACTTCGTCAGCTGATCGACGGCGGTGATCAGTACTGCCAGGACGATCATCCGGCCGACGAGCCGGCGCGTGCGGCCAGCGCGTGGCTCCGGCGCGTCGGGCGATGGTTCAGGAGTCGTCGACACGCAGAGCAGACTTTCACGACCACCGTCGTCGGTGCGCACCGGCTCCGCGACCTGATGGGTGACACCGGCAGTGAAGGCTGGTCGTGAAGGCTCGGCCGCGAGGGCTGGCCGTGGGGGCTGGCCGTGAGGGCTGGTCGTGGAAGTAGGTCGCGGAGATCGGTGGTGAAGTGTGGTCGCGGAAGCAGACCGCGGAGATTGGCGCGGAGACCGATGGCGGATGCAAGTCGTGAAGGCTGGTCGTGAAGATCGTTGTGTGAACTGTGACCGATGCCGATGGTCGTGAAGATCGTCGTGGTGGAATATGCCGCTATAGCGCGCGCTTCCTGGCACGACGATCTTCACGATCGGCGGATTCGGCAGTTGTCAGCACGGCGATCTTCATGACCGCTGGGGCCCATGCGCTTCCATGCACGACGCCCCGCACGACCCGGCCGACCCAGTGCTGCTGGGCCAGGGTTCACGCCGAATCTCCTGCACGTCGCTGACTTCTGGAGGGTTTTCCACGCTTCCGAGCGCCAGGAAGGGTGGACAACCCGCCAGAAGTCACGCCCGCCAACGCGCGGCCCCTGACGCACGGCCCCTGACGCACGCCCGCCAACGCGCCCCCGCCGACGCACCTCTGCGAACGGGCACCCCGACGGGTGAGCCCGATGGCTGACCCCGATAGGTGACAATGGGTGCCGTGACACGTGTGGCGATACTTGGCGGAGGTCCCGGCGGCTACGAGGCTGCGCTGGTGGCAGCACAACTGGGCGCGGACGTCACGCTCGTCGACCGTGACGGCGTGGGTGGGTCCGCAGTGCTCAGCGACTGCGTGCCCAGCAAGACGCTGATCGCTACGGCCGAGGTGGTCACCGAGATCGCCGAGTCCGGTGAGCTCGGGGTGGTGACCGGGGACGACGCCGTGCGGGTCGATCTCGCCCAGGTCAACCGGCGGGTGCTGGCCTTGGCCAAGGCTCAGTCCGACGACACCGCCGCGGCCGTGGAGAAGGCCGGCGTGCGCATCGTGCCCGGCGTGGGCCGGCTGGCGCCGGGCGACCGCGTGATCGTCGAGGAGAACGGCGGCGGCACGCACGAGTTCGTCGCCGACGTCGCCCTGCTCGCCACCGGTGCGCGCCCGCGGATCCTGCCCGAGGCCGAGCCCGACGGCGAGCGGATCCTCAGCTGGGAGCAGGTCTACGAATTGTCCGAGCTGCCCGAGCGGCTCATCGTCGTCGGCTCCGGTGTCACCGGTGCCGAGTTCGCCAATGCCTACAACGCGCTCGGCGCCGACGTCGTGTTGGTCTCGTCGCGTGACCGCGTGCTACCGGGAGAGGACGCCGACGCGGCGTACGTCCTGCAGGAGGTCTTCGCCCGCCGCGGCTTGACGGTCCTGTCGCGCTCGCGGGCGGCCTCGGTTCGCCGAGCAGGCGATGGGGTCGTGGTGACTCTGACCGACGGGCGCACGGTCGAAGGCTCGCATTGCCTGATGGCCGTCGGCTCGGTCCCCAACGTCGACGATCTCGGGTTGGCGGAGTGCGGGGTTCGCCTCGACGACCGTGGCTTCATCAAGGTCGATCGCGTGTCTCGGACATCCGCGCGCGGCGTGTACGCCGCCGGGGACGTCACCGGTGTGCTCATGCTGGCTTCGGTCGCGGCGATGCAAGGGCGTACGGCCATGTGGCACGCCCTGGGCGATGCCGTGACGCCGCTGGACCTGAACACGGTGGCAGCCAACGTCTTCACCGCACCGGAGATCGCCACGGTCGGGTGCAGCCAGAACGCCGTCGACGCCGGCGAGATCGACGCCGTCGCGGTGAAGATGCCGCTGTCGACCAATGCCCGGGCGAAGATGCAAGGCATTCACGACGGATTCGTCAAGCTGTTCTGCCGGCGGGGCATGGGGACGGTCATCGGTGGGGTCGTGGTGGCGCCGAGCGCGAGCGAGCTGATCCACCCCATCTCACTGGCCGTGGAGGCGCGATTGTCCGTTGATCAGGTGGCACGCGCGTTCGCCGTCTACCCGTCGTTGTCCGGTTCCATCGCCGAGGCCGCGCGCCGCCTGCACCTGCGCGACTAGCCGTCGGCCGTCGGTGGGACGAACCACGTGGGTCCGTCCTTCTCGGCGAGATCCAGCCGTTCGCGCATCCGGTGCGCCATCGGAGGCAGGGCGTCGCGCGGGAACCACTCGACGGCCAGCGACTCGTCGTCGTTGACTCGTGCTCGCCCGCCGACGGCGCGGCAGCGCATGGTGATGTCGAGGAACTGGACGACGTCGCCGTTCGGGTACGTCAGCGGATCCTCGGCGACGACCGCGGCGATCCGGTCCACCTCGACGTGCACGCCGGTCTCCTCGAAGGCCTCACGCACCGCGGCCTGCGCCGGCTGCTCGCCCGGATCGGGGATGCCGGCGATCAGCGCCCATTCCCCGGTGTCGGCGCGCCGATTCAGCAGCACCCGCCCGTCGTCGTCGAAGATGACGGCGGTGATCCCCGGCACCCAGAGCAGGTCATGGCCCACGTGCTTACGCAGGGCGAGGATGAATTCGGGTGTGGGCATGATGTCGTCCGCAGCTCCGCCTGGGCCGGCCTAGAAGTCGGCGCCGAAGCCGCCGCCGAAGTCCCCACCGAAGTCGCCGCCGCCGAAATCTCCGCCGAAGTCGCCACCGACCTGGCCGCCGTCGGCGTACATCGGGCCGGAAAGCGCGGAGCCGAGCATGGTGCCCATCAGCATGCCGGGCAGGACCCCGCCGTAGTAGCCGCCGGCCCACCCGCCGTACGCCGGGCCTGCGTCCCAGTAGGGGCGCCGCTCGTCGCCGCCCACCGGAACCATCCGGATGCTCGGGTCGGCGCCGTTCTTCACCCGTAGCGCATCTGCTGCGCACGCCGGCACGAGGCGAGGAGCGCCACCGGGCGGAGCCCACTCGACGTCTTCGGCCGAGGGACCGTGACCGGGATCGAAGAAGCATGGCAGGCGGCGCTCGGGCAGCGGTTCGTGCTTGAGCCGGGCTTCGACACAGCCCAGCAGCCAGCGGCCTTCTTCCAGCGCATGCGTCACCGGCTTGAGGTCGCTGGGCTTCTCCGCTCGCTCGGAGTAGACCTTGGCCTGCTCGTACAGGTCGAGCGCACGGCCGTACTCGTCGCGGGCCTCGATCGGCACCGCCGACGTCGGCTGCACGTCGAGATCGAGCGCGGACAGTTGCTCACCGTAGGTGGTGATGTCGTCCTCGAGAGCGCCGCGCACCTGCTCGAGCTGGGCGCGTTCCTTGCTGAGCTTGTTCCGGCGATACAGCAGGAAACCACCGCCGCCGGCCGCGGCGAGAATCGCCAACGGCAGCCAACCGCCGCCCGACGAACCGGTCCCGCTGCCGGCAGCGCCCTCGTCGGCGGCGACCTCGTCGAGGCGGGGGACGACGTCGCTGATGAACTGCCCGACGTCGTCGGACGCCACCGCGGACTGCTCAGCCGCGGACATGACGGCCGAGCGATCCAGCAGAAGCGAGTCGGCCTTCCCGGTCAGGTCGGGGAAGACGGCGATGTACGTGGCGTTGTCGCCGACCGCGTTGGCGATGGCGCCGAGCCCGTTCTGGTCGGCTGCGGCGGAGCTGGGGAGGACAGCGACGTAGACCGGGGTGGACGCGCCGTCGAGAACCCGGCGCGCCTCGTCCTGCGCAGCACCGCCGAACGGGGTTCCGGCCGCCTCGAGTTCGCGTTCAGCTGCCGGATCGACGTACAGGCGCGAGTTCTGCAGAGATCGCCCGGCGTCGTCGTAGGCCCCGCTCATACCCCCATCATCCACGCTTGCCACCGGCATGCCCAGGGCGGCCCCGGGCAGTAAGCTGCCGCGGACCCACTGTGGTGGCGGCTCAGTCGTCGGGAGTGACTTCCACCACCTTGTCCGCGGCGACGCGAACGGTGACGCGCTGCTCACCTTCGGTGCGGAACGGGTACTCGTCCACGCCGAGGTACTTCTTCGCCAGCCGGTCGATGACCTCGTCGCCGTCCTCGGTGGTCATCTTCGCGACACCGGTCACGCTGGCCCAGTGCCAGGCGTGCTCAGGGTTGAGGACGCTCAGCGACACCGTGGGGTTCGTGCGCAGGATGCGTTCCTTCACTCGGCCGACCGCGGTGTTGAACAGCACCTCGTCGCCGTCGACGTCCACCCACACCACGGTGTTGTGCGGCACGCCGTCGTGGTCGACCACGGTGACCCATGCGGGGATCGGGCGGGAGAACAGGTCGCGAACATTGTCGGACAGAGCAGACATGCAAAAGGCCTTTCGGTCTCGGTCGTCGACGGCTCTCCAGCAGAGTCGTCACAGCACGTGTCACCGGGTTCAACGTTGTCGAAAGCGAGTGGCTTCCCCGCTGCTCGCCAGGGGTGTGGCCGAGACGGTGTGCTGCGGAGGTGACGGCTTCGTCAGTCGACGATGGTGCAGATGACCGCGCCGTTGCTGATGGTCGTGCCGATCTCGGCGCTCAGTCCGGTGACGGTTCCGGCTTTGTGCGCGGTGATCGGCTGCTCCATCTTCATCGCCTCGATGACGACGATGACGTCGCCTTCGGCGACGGTGCGCCCGTCTTCGGCATCGACCTTGATGATGGTGCCTTGCATCGGCGCGACGAGCGCATCGCCGCCGACCGTGCCGGCGCCGGTGCTACCCCGGGTGCGCCGTACGGGCTTACGGGCGTTGCCGGTCGCGGCCGGAGCGCCGAACCCGGCGGGCAGCACGACCTCGAGGCGCTTGCCGTCGACCTCGACGGTCACCCGCTCGCGTGGTGCGGGCTCCCCGCTCGCCGCACTGGTGGTGGGCTGGTACGCCGGCACGTCGCCGCTCCACTCGGTCTCGATCCAGCGCGTGTGCACTGTGAACGGCTCGATCGGGTCGGCCGGGACGAACGCCGGGTCGTCGAGAACGGCGCGGTGGAACGGCAGGACCGTGGCCAGGCCGTCGACCTCGAACTCGGCCAGGGCCCGGCGCGCGCGCTGGACGGCCTGGGTGCGATCGGCGCCGGTCACGACCAGTTTGGCCAGCAGCGAGTCGAAGTTCTGCCCGATGACGTTGCCGGTCTCGACGCCGGCGTCGACGCGTATGCCAGGCCCGGCCGGCAGGCGGAACTCGGTCACCAGGCCCGGCGTCGGCAGGAAATCACGGCCAGGGTCCTCACCGTTGATGCGGAACTCGATGCTGTGCCCGTGCACGGGTGGGTCGCCGTAGCCCAGCTCCTCGCCCTCGGCGATGCGGAACATCTCACGCACCAGGTCGAGGCCGGTGACTTCCTCGCTGACCGGGTGCTCGACCTGTAGGCGCGTGTTGACCTCGAGGAAGGAGATGGTTTCGTCCGCGCCCACGAGGAACTCGCAGGTGCCCGCGCCGACGTAGCCGGCCTTGCGCATGATCGCCTTGGAGGCGCGGTACAGCTCGGCGGTCTGCTCCTCGCTGAGGAACGGCGCCGGTGCCTCCTCGACCAGCTTCTGGTGGCGTCGTTGCAGTGAGCAATCGCGGGTGGACACGACCACGACGTGGCCGTGCTGGTCGGCCAGGCACTGGGTTTCGACGTGGCGGGGCCGGTCGAGGTAGCGCTCGACGAAACACTCGCCCCGGCCGAACGACGCCACGGCTTCGCGTACGGCGGAGTCGTAGAGGTCGGGGATCTCGTCGAGCGTGCGAGCCACCTTGAGGCCGCGCCCGCCGCCGCCGAAGGCGGCCTTGATGGCGATCGGCAGCCCGTGCTCGCGAGCGAAGGCGACCACCTCGTCGGCACCGGTCACCGGCTCGGGTGTGCCGGCCACCAGCGGAGCACCGGCGCGGGCGGCGATGTGGCGAGCGCTCACTTTGTCGCCGAGCGCGGTGATGGCCGACGGCGGCGGGCCGACCCAGATCAGCCCGGCGTCGATGACGGCCTGGGCGAACTCCGCGTTCTCGGCGAGGAATCCGTAGCCCGGGTGTACCGCATCGGCCCCCGCCCGGGTGGCGACGTCGAGCAGTTTGGTGATCGCCAAGTAGGTCTGGGCACTGGTCTCGCCGTCGAGGGCATAAGCTTCGTCAGCCAGCCGCGCATGGGGTGCGTCGCGGTCGCCGTCGGCGTAGACGGCAACGCTGGCCAAGCCTGCGTCGCGGCAGGCTCGGATGACTCGGACCGCGATCTCGCCCCGGTTGGCGATGAGTACCTTGCTGATGCGGCGACGCTGCACGCTCACCTCGCGACTCCTTCTCGGAACTGGTGCGAGTCTAGACACCCGGGCCGACGACTGCGCTGGTACGGGTTCCCCGGCCGAGGCGGTTGGACGGTTCGTCGATCAGTTGGGGCCGAGGTTCACCCCGCACTCCTGCGCCGCGTGTTGCCTGATGTTGTCGATGTTCGTCGCGACGGAATCGAGGTGACGCAGCGCGTCGGCAGCAATCGGGTCGAGCGTGGCGTCGGGATCGATGTCGATCTCAGCTGCCGCCGCGGCCGCGTAGGCGTCGGATACCGCGGACCAGTCACGTTTGAGCTCGTCCGGGGCAGCATCGACCATGGGCGGGAACATGTCGGCGAGGGCGGTGGCCGCGCTGGGATCGTCGAGGACCGCGTTGATGTCGAGTGACATGTGGGTCAGGGGCTTGATCGTCGCGCAGTACGCCGACACGTCGTCACTGTTGTCGGCGGCTGCGGTGCCGGTGCTGTCGCCGGAGCCGTCGGTGGCTCCGCCATCGCTCGGGCGCGCGGTCTGGCTGCTGGCGGGACTGTCGCCACCGGTCGCGGCGGCGTCGCTGCCGTCGTCGCTGCAGGCCGACAGCGAGATCGCGAGTGCGAACGCGCCGAGGAACGGCGCGATTTTCGCGGTACGTGGCATCCGAATGCTCCTGAGACGTCGTCGGTGTCGATCAAGCGGATCTCATTGTGCCGAGACCGGCTGTGGTGGGACCGCTCGCCTCACTGTGGACGGGCGCCGAGCCGGGCCAGGTCGGCGCGGCACCGGCGTTCGACGTCGTCGAGCTCGGCCAGGGTGGCGTCGATGTCGCGGCGGCGCAGCTCCAGTTCGGCGCGGCGTACGTTGATCTGTTCGAGCAGGTACTGCAGCTGGCCGACCTCGCCGGGGGCGGCGTCGTACATGCCGATGATCTTCTTGATCTCGTCGAGGCCGAACCCCAGCCGCTTGCCGCGCAGCACCAACCCGAGGCGGACCCGGTCGCCGTCGTCGAAGATCCGCCGGGTGCCGTTGCGTGCGGGGTTGAGCAGTCCTTGCTCTTCGTAGAAGCGAATGGTCCGTAGCGTGACGCCGAACTCGTCGGCGAGCTCGGTGATGGTCCACGTCCGCTCGTCGCCCACGCCCATCGCTCCCATCCGTGATCACGTCCACGACCCCTGGTGAAGACATCAGAACTTACGTTAACGTAAGCGTCAACGCCCATCCATTCACGAACGGAAGCGGGAGACGATGACGTTCGAGCTGTCGGCTGAGCACGAGGAGTTCCGCGGCGTCGTCCGCGACTTCGCTCGCGCTGAGATCGAGCCGCATGCCGCCCGATGGGACCGCGAGCACACCTTCCCCGTCGATGCCGTTCGTGCGATGGGTGAGCTCGGCCTGTTCGGGCTCACCGCTCCGCAGGAGTACGGCGGATCCGAAGCGGGCCTGACCGGGCTGTGTGTGGCGATCGAGGAGATCGGGCGGGTGGACCAGTCCATGGGCATCACTCTGGAGGCCGCCGTCGGCCTCGGCATCACGCCGATCCTCACCTACGGCACGGACGAGCAGAAGCAGCGCTGGCTGCCCGACCTGGTGGCCGGGCGTGCGCTGGCCGGATTCGGCCTGACCGAACCGGCCGCCGGTTCCGATGCCGCCGCGACGGCCACCCGTGCGGTCCTGGACGGCGACGAATGGGTGATCAACGGTGCCAAGCAGTTCATCACGAACTCCGGTACCGAACTGACCAGCTGTGTCACCGTGACGGCCCGGACCGGGGAGAAGCCTGACGGTACGCCGGAGATCTCGGCGCTCATCGTGCCCGCGGGGACCGACGGCTTCGTCGTGGAGCCGGCCTACGACAAGCTCGGCTGGCACGCCTCCGACACGCACCCGCTGACCTTCGACGGTGCCCGTGTGCCGCGCGATCACCTCCTCGGTGCCCGTGGCGCGGGGTTCTCCCAGTTCCTGGCCACGCTCGACGACGGACGGGTGGCCATCGCCGCTCTCGCGGTCGGCTGCATCCAGGCGATGATCGACGCCTCGGTCGCCTACGCGAACGAGCGCAGCGCCTTCGGTGCACCGATCGGCAGCAACCAGGGCCTGGCCTTCCAGATCGCCGACTTGCAGGTCATGGCCGAATCGGCGCGGCTGCTCACGTACAAGGCGGCGGCCCTGCGCGACAACGGCGCTTCGCCGGCCCAGGTCAAACACGCTGCGGCCGTGGCCAAGCTGCATGCCACCGAGTCCGCCGTCACCGCGACCCGGATCGCCACGCAGGTTCACGGTGGATACGGATTCATGGAGGAGTACCCTGTCGCGCGCTTCTACCGTGATGCGAAGATCCTCGAGATCGGTGAGGGCACGAGCGAGATCCAGCGGATGATCATCGCGCGTGGGATGGGGTTGCCGGTCCAGTGAACCGGGCGGTGATCACGGCCATCGCGGCGGGAAGCAGCCGCCACGGTCCATGATCACCGGGAGTGGAAGGGGCTGAGCGTGCAGCGCGACCACGAGGCCGAGGTGCGAGCGGCGCGCGAGGCGACCTTGACGCCGTCCGAAGCCGGTGCGGCGAAGCTGGCCTCGCAACACAAGTTGTACGTCCGCGAGCGCGTCGGGCTGCTGTTCGACGAGGGCACGTTCGTCGAGGACGGCCAGCTCGCCAACGCCCTGGCCGACGGACTGCCGGCCGACGGCGTGGTCACCGGTCGCGGGCTCGTGGACGGCCGGCCGGCGCTCGTCGTGGCCAACGACCCGACCGTCAAAGCCGGTTCATGGGGTGCTCGCACCGTCGAGAAGATCGTCCGCGTGACCGAGACGGCGCTGCGCGACGAGCTGCCGGTGTTCTGGTTCATCGATTCGGCCGGGGCGAGGATCACCGATCAGGTGGAGCTGTTCCCCGGCCGGCGCGGTGCCGGGCGGATCTTTCACAACCAGGTGGCGCTGTCGGGCAAGGTGCCGCAGATCTGCTGCCTGTTCGGCCCCAGCGCGGCAGGCGGCGCCTACATCCCGTCGTTCTGCGACTTCGTGGTGATGGTGGAGTCCAACGCGTCGATGTACCTCGGCTCACCACGCATGGCCGAGATGGTCATCGGCGAGCGGGTGTCGCTGGAGGAGATGGGCGGCGCACGGATGCATGCCACGGTCTCCGGTTGCGGGGACAATCTGGCCGCCGACGACGCCGAGGCGATCGAACAGGCGAAGGCGTTCTTCTCCTACCTACCCGGCAACTGGCGCGCGCGCCCGCCGTCCTACGCCGCCGGTGCGCCCACGCGGCAGTTCACCGCTGAGCTGGTGCCGGCCGAGGAAGCCGTGGGCTACGACATGCACGACGTCGTGGACGCCCTGCTTGACGACGACTCGTTCTTCGAGGTCAAGCCGCTGTTCGCGGCTGAGCTCATCACCGGGTTCGGGCTGCTGGAAGGCCAGCCGGTCGGGGTCGTGGCCAACCAGCCGGCCGTCAAAGGCGGGGTGTTGTTCGTCGACTCCTCCGACAAGGCCGCCCGGTTCATCTGGTTGTGCGACGCCTTCAACGTGCCGTTGATCTATCTGGCCGACGTCCCGGGTTTCATGATCGGCTCACAGGTGGAGCAGCAAGGCATCATCCGCCACGGCGCGAAGATGATCACTGCGGTGGCCGAGGCCACGGTGCCGACGGTGTCGGTGATCGTCCGCAAGGCCTATGGAGCAGGGCTCTACGCCATGTGCGGGCCGGGCTTCGGCCCCGACGCCTGCCTCGCGTTGCCCACCGCGAAGATCGCCGTCATGGGTCCGGAAGCGGCCGTGAACGCCGTGTACTTCAACAAGATCGCCGCCATCGAGGACGAGACCGAACGTGCGGCCTACGTCGCGAGCTTGCGAGCGGAGTACGAAGCCGACATCGACATTCTGCGGCTGGCCTCGGATCTGGTCATCGACGCGATCGTGGAGCCCAGCGCGCTGCGGGCCGAGATCGTCGCCCGGCTGGCCGCGGCAGCGGGCAAGGACCGGCACTTCTCCAGCCGCCGCCACGGGGTGCCGCCGGTCTAGGGGCGGGCTCAGGCCGCGCCGCGTCCGCTGCGCCGGGCCCGGCGCCGCACCGGTTCGTGGTCGGGATCGACGCGCCACAGATCGGTGATCGAGACGCCGAGGTCGGCCAGCATCGTGCGCAGCAGGGGCAGGGACAGGCCGACGACGGCGTGATGGTCACCTTCGATGCCGGTGATGAACGCTCCGCCGAGCCCGTCGACGGTGAACGCGCCGGCCACCCGCAACGGTTCGCCGGAGGCGACATAGGCGTCGATCTCGTCGTCGGTGACGTCGGCGAAGTGGACCTGTGTCGTGGCAGTGGACCCGAACGACGCTCCGGTACCGCCCTTGCCCGGGTCGCGCCGGTCGATGACCCAGTGCCCGGTGTGCAAGACGCCGGTACGCCCGCGCATGAGGCGCCACCGCTCGGCGGCTTCGTTGCCGTCGGTGGGTTTGCCGTACGCCGTGCCGTCGATCTCGAGCATGGAATCGCAGCCCAGCACGACCACGTCGGAGAAGGTGCCGTCGACGACCTGCTCTGCTTTGGCCCGCGCCAGCAGCAACGGAATCTCAGCGGGAGGCAGCGGCCCGCGGGCGGCCTCCGCGTCGGCCAGAACCGCGTCCTCGTCGACGCCGGACACCTGGACCACCGGTTCGATTCCGGCCGAACGCAGCGTCGCCAGGCGCGCGGGGGACTGGGAGGCGAGTATCAGGCGCATCACAGCAGTCGATGGTAACGGCCGGTGATCATCGGCGACCCTCCCCATGATCGTGCGGGACGATCGCCGATGATCACGACAGCGATCAGGCCGGAACCGGGTTCTCGGCGCGCTCGTCGACGTCGTCGGTGAAGGCGTCCGCGCCGTGGCGGGAGTTGTACACGTCGACGTCCAGCAACCCCTCGCGCTTGGCGACGATGGTCGGGACCAGCGCCTGCCCGGCCACGTTGACCGCGGTCCGGCCCATGTCGAGGATCGGGTCGACAGCCAGCAGCAGACCCACCCCGGCCAGCGGTAGACCCAGTGTGGACAGCGTCAGGGTGAGCATGACGACGGCGCCGGTGGTCCCAGCGGTCGCCGCCGAGCCGACCACCGAGACGAGGACGATCAGCAGGTAATCCGTGACCGCCAGATCGACGCCGAAGAACTGCGCGACGAAGATCGCCGCGACCGCGGGATAGATGGCCGCGCAGCCGTCCATCTTCGTCGTCGCACCGAACGGCACCGCGAACGAGGCGTACGAGCGGGGGACGCCGAGGTTACGTTCGGTGACCTGCTCGGTGACCGGCAGGGTGCCGATCGACGAGCGCGAGACGAAGCCGAGCTGAATCGCCGGCCAGGCACCGGCGAAGTACTTCAGCGGGTTCAGCCCGTGGGCCCGCAGCAGGGCCGGATACACCACGAACAGCACCAGCGCCAGGCCGATGTAGATCGCCAGGGTGAACCGCCCGAGGGAGCCGATGGCGTCCCAGCCGTAGTCGGCGACCGCGTACCCGAGCAGCCCGGCCGTGCCGATGGGCGCGAGGCGGATGATCCACCACAGCACCTTCTGGATGATCGCCAGCGCGGAGCGGTTGAAAGCCAGGAACGGCTCGGCCTTGTCCCCGAGCTTCAGCGCCGCGATGCCGATGGCAGCAGCGACGACGATGAGTTGCAGGACGTTGAAGCTCAACGACGTCGTTGCGGACGCGGCGCCGTCGGCGGCCTCCACCGACGTGTTGGCGGACAGGCCGAGGAAGTTCGACGGCACCAAGCCGGTGAGGAACGCCCACCAGTCACCGGTACTGCCGGGCTCGCCGGCGGCCTCTTCGGTGACGGACGTGTGCGCGCCGGGCTGCAGGATCAGTCCGAGGCCGATACCGATGGCCACCGCGATCAGTGCGGTGATGGCGAACCACAGGATGGTCTGGCCGGCCAGCCGGGCGGCGTTGGTGACGTCGCGCAGGTTGGCGATACTCGCGACGATCGCGGTGAACACCAACGGAATGACGGCAGTGCGCAGCAGGTCGACGAACAAATCACCGACGGTGTCGAGCGAACTGGTCAGCCAGTTCGGCGAGCCGTCGGCGACGGGACCCATGGAGCGGGCGATCAAGCCCAGGGCGACACCGGCCACGAGGCCGATGAGGACCTGGACGGAGAAGGAGGGGAGGCGGAGGCGTTTGGATGCGGGCGCGTCGGTCGTACCGGTCGCGGACATGTATCAGGAAGCCTTTCGCTCGAGATCGTCGGCCGGATGGCAGGGGCATGCGTCCGGCAGGGGTAGGCATGCGTCGAGTGCGCCGCGGCCTAGAGCCGCAGGCGCGGTGTCATCACAGCAAACAGGCTTGACTGGCCTGGCGTCGCAGATCGACGTACAGGCGGTTCGTCAGGCTCCAGATGTTGACCATCTCCCCGAGGCCAACCTCGGCGCTGACGTGCGTATTCCCGAATTCGCCCGACAATCGTGAAATTTCTGCCCAACGGCCGAAGTGCCTAGGCGGACGGGCCCGGATTCGGGACCATCGGCCCTGGGCACGGCGTTTCGCACCACATCATCATGGTCGAGGCTGGCGGCGTGTCGAGACACGTCGGTGGGGTCGCGAACTCGACCGCCCGCCAGGCTCACACGGCCATCGGCCGTCCACAGATGCGCAAGAAATTTCGGGGGGAACATGCTCAAGTCGATGGATGATGCCGCGGTGCCGGCCTCAGGGGCTCGGAACATCGCGCTCGTCTCGGCGCCGCAACTCGTGAAGGAACACTCGCCGGTGTTCGTCGACGCGGGCGGGCGTCGCGTTCGCCGGTCGGTCTGGGCCGGCTCGTTGGTGTTCGTCCTGTGCGCCGCGTTCATGGCCCTGCTGCTGGTCAGCCTGACCGGTGACCGGGTCGGGCCGCAGGTGCCGCCCGAGGCGTCCCAGGACCGCCCGGCCAGGGTCGTTCCCGTTTCCGAGGCCGAGTGATGCGGCTGAACGCTCCGTTCGGCCATCCGCGTCCCCGGTGGAACCCACGCAGCTCCGCGCCGCGGCTGCACTGGGTGATCATGGCCGTCCTGCTCGTCACGCTCACCTGCGTGTTGTTGGTGAACGGCCTGATCAACTCCCAGTTCGGGGCCGATCACCGGGTCGCGCCCGCGACAGACTCGTACACGGTGCCCGACGCCGTCATCGACGGCGGGCCGATCATCGACATGCGCGGTGGCGATGAGCGCTCGTACCAGATCCCGGACCACACGGTGGTGCTGACTTTCGACGACGGTCCCGATCCGGTCTGGACACCGCAGGTGCTCGACGTCCTGAAGCGCCACGACGTTCCCGCGACGTTCTTCGTCGTCGGCAACCGGGTCGCGCAGGACCCGGGTCTCGTGGCCGACATCGTCGAGTCGGGCAGCGAACTCGGGATCCACACGTTCACGCATCCCGACCTCGCCTACACCTCGTCGTGGCGCCGGGACATGGAACTGTCCGAAGTGCAACTGGCGCTGGCCGGTGCTGCGGGCAGGACGTCGACGATCATTCGCCCGCCGTACTCGTCCACCGCCTCCGCCGTCGACGACAACTCGTGGCCGACGGTGCGAGATCTCGGCGCCAACGGGTACCTGACCGTCCTGACCACGCACGACACGAAGGACTGGGCGCGCCCAGGCGTGGACAAGATCGTGAATGCCGGCGTGCCGGAAGACGGGCACGGAGGCATCGTGCTGCTGCACGACGCCGGCGGTGACCGGTCTCAGACCGTCGCGGCGCTGGACCGGCTGATACCCGAACTCCAGGACCGCGGCTACACGTTCAGCACCGTCGCCGACATCGTCGGCCGGCCGAGCCTGAACCCGCCCGCCGGCCGGTGGGAAAGTCTCCGCGGCGAGGTCGTGCTGGTCGTCGTGGGGGTGGCGACGGTGGCCGCGGGGATCCTCGTGGTCTTGATGACCGCGGCAGGTGTCCTGGTCGTCGGACGGATCCTGCTACTGCTCATCCTCGCTCGCCGGCACGCCCGACGGGTCGGGGCGAACGTGCCCGCCGTGCCGATCACCGAGCCCGTCTCGATCGTCGTTCCGGCCTACAACGAGCGTGAGTGCATCGCCGACACCGTGCGGTCCCTGGTGAACAGCGACCATCCCGTCGAGGTGATCGTCGTGGACGACGGCTCCACGGACGGGACGGCCGACGTCGCCGAAGCGCTCGGTCTGCCCGGCGTCACGGTCGTGCGCCGCCCCAACGGCGGCAAGCCCGCAGCGCTCAACACCGGGATCGCCCATGCCCGGCACGAACTGATCGTCATGATGGACGGCGACACCGTGTTCGGTCCCGACACCGTGCGCCGGCTCGTGCAGCGCTTCGACGATCCGCTCGTTGGCGCCGTGGCCGGCAACGCCAAGGTGGCGAACCGGGCCGGGCTGCTCGGCCGTTGGCAGCACATCGAGTACGTGATCGGCTTCAACATCGATCGCCGGGCCTATGACGTCCTGCAATGCATGCCGACCATCCCCGGTGCCATCGGGGCCTTCCGCAGGCAAGTGCTCAGGGAGGTGGGCGGCGTCAGCGCCGACACGTTGGCCGAGGACACCGACCTGACCATGGCCGTGTCGCGCAGCGGCTGGCGGGTGGTGTACGAGCCCAGCGCCGTCGCGTGGACCGAAGCCCCGTCGACGCTGAGCCAGCTGTGGCGGCAGCGGTACCGGTGGAGTTACGGGACCATCCAGGCGTGGTGGAAGCATCGCCGGGCCATCCGGGAGTCCGGGCGGTCCGGCCGGTTCGGCCGGATCGGGCTGCTGAACGTCGGCCTGTTCCAAATACTCCTGCCGCTGCTGGCGCCGCTGATGGATGTCTTCCTCGTCTACGGCCTGCTGTTCCTCGACCCGCTACGAACGCTGCTCGCATGGCTGGGGTTGATGGCGCTGCAAGGCGTCAGCGCCGTGGTCGCGTTCCGGCTGGATCGTGAGCCGCTGCGGCCGCTCGTGTGGTTGCCACTGCAGCAGATCGTCTATCGGCAGTTGATGTACGCGGTGGTGATCCAGTCCGTGGTGACTGCGGTGACGGGGGTGCGGTTGCACTGGCAGAAGCTGCGCCGCGTCGGCGGGTTGGAACAGGCGGTCACGCCGATCGTCGCCGAGTCCGGCGAACGGGTGCAGCGATGACGGGCCCGATCGCCCCGGCCGGCGGAGGACGAGAGCGCTATCTGGACGTCTACCGGGCGATCGCGCTCGTGCGGGTCGGCATGTACCACGTGTTCGGCTACGCGTGGCTTTCCATCCTGTTCCCGGCGATGGGCGTCATGTTCGCCGTCGCCGGATCGTTGACCGCGCGCTCGCTGGACCGGGCGCCTGCGGCGAGCGTCATCGGCAAGCGGATGCGCAGGCTGCTGCCGTCGTTGTGGCTGCTGGGCATCGTGGTCGTGCCCGCGATGCTCCTGCACGGCTGGACCGCAGGTGCCGAGGGATCGCCGCTGCGGTGGAACGACCTCGTGTACTGGATCGTGCCGGTGTTCGACCCGCCGGGCAGCGACTGGGGGGCCAACGCCACCTCACCGCTGTGGTACGTGCGTGCGTATCTGTGGTTCGTCGTGTTGTCGCCGCTGTTGCTGTGGGCGTTCCGGCGCTGGCCCGTGCGGACGGCGCTGGCGCCGCTCGCGCTGATCGCTTCGGCGACGGTGGGCTGGCCGAATCTGGACTCGATAGGCGCCTCCGGCGACGCGCTGCGCGACTTCGGCACGTACGGAACCTGCTGGGTGCTCGGGTTCGCGCACCGCGCCGGGACGTTACGGCGCATCCCGTTGCCGGTCGCGGTGCTGCTGGCCGCGGTCACGATGACCGCTGGGTTGTCGTGGGCACTGACCCACGCGGGGGGCGAATTCGGGTACGACCTGAACGAGATTCCACTGGCTCAGGCGCTGTGGTCGGCCGGGGTGGTCCTGGTCCTGCTGCGTTGGGAGCCGAACCTGGACCGCGTCGACCAGGTGCCGGTGCTGGGGCGGATGGTGACGCTGATCACCGCACGCGCGGTCACCATCTACTTGTGGCACAACGTCGCTATCGATTTGGCCGTTGTCGTCAACGACCGCGTGGGGCTGTACGGAACCCCCGAGCTCGTGGTGACGGCGGTGCTCCTGACCGGCGTGGCCATCCTGCTGTTCGGCTGGGTGGAAGACCTCGCCGCACGCAGGCCGGTCCAGCTGGTGCCCGGCTTCAGCCGCCGGGCGGCTCGGGGCCGTCGAAGGGTCCGCACATCCGGCGCCACGCCCGCCGGAACTGGTCCCACGCCGGCGCGGGAGCGAAGGACATCGCGCTTGGCTGGTCGGCTCGTCGTGGCCGGCGGTGCGGCGATGTTGCTGGTGGCGTGGGTCGGGCCGCCACTGGCGAACCGGGTGACCGAACCTGAGCACGAGTTCACCGCCGGTGCCTACCTGGTGCCGTGGGACAACGAGCGTGGGATCGACGCCATGGCCGCGGCGTCGGATGTGCTCGATTCCGTCAGCCCGGTCTGGTACACGCCGACAGACAACGGGGAGCTGGTGCGCAGCTCCGAGACGGAAGGATCGGCCACGGTGATCAAGCAGGCCCGCGCCGCCGGGCTGAGCGTCATCCCGTCGATCAGCAACTTCCGCGACGGCGAGTGGGATGCGGACCTGGTGAGCCGGATCGTGCACGAACCACGGCTGCGCCGAGCTCACGTCGAGGCTGTGGTCGACGAGGTCGTCACGCACGAGTGGGACGGCATCGACCTCGACTACGAGGCCCTCGACGTCGTCGACCACGACGAGTTTTGTGGCTTCGTCGCGGAGCTGGCGGCAGCGCTGCATGAACAGGACCGCAAGTTGACCGTTGCCGTCCCGGCCGGAACGGCGGAGAGCCGGCCCGAGCTCGCCCGGCTGTACAAGCGGCTGGGCAAGTCCGCGGACGAGGTCCGGGTGATGGCCTACGACTTCGCCTGGCAGGGTTCCGAACCCGGCCCCATCGCGCCGACGGACTGGGTGGACGACGTCCTGGCGTTCGTGGTGCGCCAGGTCCCGCCCGAGCGGGTCGTCTTGGGCCTGCCTGGGCACGCCTACGACTGGGGTTCCGGCGCTCAGGCCAAAGACCTGATGTTCACCGAGGCCGAGCAGCTCGCGGAGAACACCGGGAGCAAGGTGCACTGGAACGCCGACGCCCAGGTGCCGTGGTTCGCCTACACCGACGCCGACGGCCTCGAGCACGAGGTGTGGTTCGAGGACGCGCCGAGTCTGGCCGCGAAGCTGGAGGTCGCGCACGATTACGACGTCGGAGGCATCTTCTTGTGGCGCCTCGGCGGGGAGGATCCGCGGACCTGGGCAGTGCTGGAGCGTATGACGCGCGAGTGGTGAGCGGTGCCGCGCCGCTGTGGAAGAGCCACAGGCACGCCGTCAGCGACGCAGTGCGCTGGCGCGCCAGGCATCGACACCCGGGGACAGCGGAGCGCGCCGCTGGTTCCAATAGGCCGCCCAGGACGACGGGCGCGGTGGGACCGCGCCCCCGGCATTGCCTGCGTCGCCACCGGCGCGGGCCCAGAGCACGGTCACCAACACGGCGAGCTCGGCCTGCGTCGGGTTGCCCCGCACCACCCGCAGGACCGGCTCGGCGTCGTCGCTCATGCCGGCCATCGTAGTGCCGGCCGACCGTGGCGGGCCTACAGCGGGATGTTGCCGTGCTTCTTCGGCGGCAGGGTCTCGCGTTTGGTCTGCAGCGCGCGCAGCGCCTGCGTGATCGACAGCCGGGTGCGCGACGGGATGATGACGGCGTCGACGTAGCCGCGTTCGGCCGCGGTGTA